>JAFGJC010000356.1 GCA_016929305.1 candidate division CSSED10-310 bacterium
ATCTGACACACTGTTTAAGTTTATATATGGCATTGTCATTACTTTTTATTTCTGGCAAAAAACATTACAAAATCAGATTCCATCGCATGAGTTTTTATAAGATATTCCTCGAAAGTTACGAGCAGATTCACTATAGCGCAGTCATAAGGGTCATCATGTCTAATCTTTGGGACAACGTCCTGAAGCACCTGATATATAATACTGCCGCCATAGGGCAGTTCTCTTTCAATTAAGAAAAATCTTCGGATTATATCAGAAATCTCTCCACAACGTACACCTTCTGACGGATCGACCTTAAGAAAATTCTCAATAGGAATACGCTCTATCGGCGGTTTTTGCATATGTGGGGGAAGACAAGCGAGCAATCGGTTCATCAAATCCAATCGTTCATCGCTGTATTGAAAACGTGTTGGTCCGACAAAATCATCGATAACGATCGGAGCACCGGGCTTAAGACCTTTACTGATTTCAGCACAAATATGCTCCAACCTCTCAAAGTGATGCATCGATTGCGAGATAAGAAGACCGTCATAGCTATTTTCAACAAGGCTGAGTTTATTGATATCCATGACCTCATGGGTTACTCTGCCTGTTAAACCTTGTGATGCAACTTCTGCACGTGCCTTTTCAATGGCACCAGTGGAAACATCTATTCCATGAGCAAATCGAACTATTCCTGATGCAGCGAGCCAATGTTCGGCAAAGGCCTGGCCGCAACCAAGCACTAATATCTTGCCATCCTTACATTGAGGCGCCAGATGATTTACAACAAGAAGCCCGGGGTTGCCATCATCTGCCCCCGTAATCATTCGCGAGCGATAAGTAAGAACAATTGGAGAACCGCACCATCCTCGCGCAAGTAGGTTTTTATGGGAATATTTTTCTGTTCCCCATTTTTCTGCGGTAGCATCCATACAAGATAACGTATTATTTGTGTTTCCCATACTTTGGACAACGCTTTTCAATTTATGGAACAACCTTTTGTTAATCATACCGTATTATTTTTTGATCATTTTTAGGATTGGGTAATATAAAAATTTTGTGAGTTTTACAATGCTCTTCTTGTTAGAATAAGGTACTATAGAAAATTTTGTCCCCTCGTATTTTCCCTGATCAAAGAGTTTATTTTCTATGATACTCATAAGGTGCTGTCGGCGCACCTGTCTTATCGGATAAGTGTTGCTTCCATCCATCAATTCCCATTCAAGGGCTGCATCCCTGTTTTTTATGTTATATAATGATGCATTTTCATAAACATGGGAATTTTTATGCAATGTCATATAGGGCAGTCCGATTGCCTCAAAATACCGATTATTCTTGGTTACAAAAGCTGCGGTTTCTCGGAAATCTGAGTCCGTTTCACCCGGGAAACCGATTATTATGTTGGTACATTGTTTAATACCTACTTTAAAACAATCACCTATGATTCTTTCGGCAAGTGCAACATTAAAATGTTTTCTCATGAGTTTGAGCACAGGGTCATTACCTGCCTCAAGTCCCCACATCAATTCAACGCATCCTGCTTGCTTCATCTTGGTAATAACTTCCATAGTCATTTCCGGCCGAAATAACGCCATACCACCCCACGAAAACTTCAAACCTTCCTGTTTAATAAGATCACACAACTCGACAAACTCTTTCATATTGCCGTTAATAAGAGAATCGTTAAAATTGATAAAAACACCGGATGGATTGCCGAGCATCTGCATGTGCTGTTTAATCTCGGATATGATGTTAATAGCGCTTCTAAAGCGGTACTTCTTAAAATTCGCCCCCTCGCTGCAAAATGAACATCTGTTGATGCACCCGCGGGAAAGCATCATAGTCAATCGATTTTTAATGGTGTATTGCTGAAGGTCAGCCCATGAATAGTCAGGAAATGGAAGTTTATCCAGATCCATAACCGGAACAGGATCTTGTCCATCCAGAAGATTTCTGGTTTGGCGGTTTCTGATAACAAATCCTTTCAAGGCATATTTTCCGAAATCGCCTTTTTCTATGGTATCAATAAATTCCGGTAAAACAATATCCCCCTCTAGTGTGCAAATAGCATCGATATTCGGATCATCCATAAAGGAAAGGCCATAGTAAGCCCTAAAACAATCCGGCCCACCAAATATCGTGATGATTTGCGGGTTATATTTTTTCATAAGGCGATTAAGATGCTGAGATAAAAGTCTGGATGCTGAATTGACGCTGAATCCCACAACGGACACGCCGGCTGTTGCAAGTCGTTTAGCAACCGACTCAAGCAAGTCACGGTATCGATCAAAAAACCCCTGCACCTTAACTGTGTTATCCCAATATCCACCATATTGGTCGAGCCACAACTTTTGATCATCTTTATTTACCGAATGGTAAATTTCAATATTTAAGTCTATTGTTATCGCTTGATGTCCGTTTTGTTTAAGAGCAGAGGTTAAAAGTCCGAGTGCATAACTTGGCGCCCAGGTAGCCCATGTTGGACAAGATACCAGCATTACTTTCATTTTAGGCGTTCTTTCTAAATGACATCAGTTTTTTGGCAGCACCGGTTTCTTGTGAAGCCTCGACATGCCAGGATAAGTACTCGTAATCGTAGAAGTTGTTGTCTTTTGGTGGTGTTCCGGCGGGACGTTTTGGTCCAACTTCATTTAAGAAATGTTCTTTGCGAATATGCAGGAAAAAAGCTACCCAGTCCCTGGGAGCTACATCCCACCGGCATACCCATGTCCATTCTCTACCGGCAACTCTCTCTGGAAATGCGCCCAGATCAGGAACTACCAGTGGCAGAGAAGACTCTAAACCGGCAGAAAGCGTATATGAATAGGTTTCCGGCCAAAGTGCCGGATACCAAATAAGATGGGGTCGGCGTTCTCGGATCAGTTTTTGGATATCGCGATCATTATATCGCCCACTGATTCGCACCCCCGCTCGTACAAGAGCATTTGCATCACTAAGAGGTTGTCCGATTAGATCGAATAACAGAGGGTAGTTCTTTTTTTTGGCAACTGCGGCACATTTACGAACAACCTCAAAACCCTTGTGAAGAGACATCTGGCCAAGTATCACAATACGCAGGGGAGTATCAGTGCCGATATTCTCGATATGAATAGGTTGCAGAGCAGCACGTTTTTCCGGGTGAAGCACAACAATTGGGTTTACCTTTGGCAGGTTACGTATTAATCGGCGAGCTACATCATGGGATGGCGCAATAACACGTGCAGCATCGGTCAATAACCAACTATGTTCAGTCTGCCAAGCAACAATGCTTGTTGCTCTTTTGGAACTCACCGACATAGCTAATAAACGACGCTCATTTGCTGCAAGGTCTTCACCAACAAAACAATTGTCAGGTCCAATCAACTGAGGAACCGGTGACAGTGTGTAGTAATCGTGTACAGTGAAGTCAAAGGGCCGCCCCAGTCTATGAACCAAACGTTTCAGATAGTGGTCATTACCGAGTTCGTGATGAATATGAATGCGATCAATATTGCACGCATCGAGAAATTCAACAAGTTCATCAAATTGTTTCACCGGGTCGAAATGAATATTTGTGTTATTCTCAACTGACAGCGTGTTCAGCATCACTAAGTTATGTGATTTTGGCGTCAGAAGCAGAACACCGGCAATATCTTCAATATGCATAGCAAGTTCGCGAATGTGCTTTTCGACACCGCCGTCACCAAAATGTCCGACAAATAAAATTACAGGGTCGTGCATTGCAGCCCACTGGATAATACTACCATTAGCATCAGAAAGAACTGTAGCATTCTGCTCCGAGGCATCGGTTTCCGGTTTGGAAAGTAACTGCTCTGTGGAACGCAGGCCGAGTATTTCCCACCGATACCATTGATAAAATCCTAAACTGTTTCCTGTAGCGATGAAAGGGTCCGGGAAAGCCTGCTGAAGATCGATTCTTTCACGGAACAATCGACGTTGTTCGGAAGTAATTGGTTCTCCATTACTGAAATAATTATATATCCACTGTCGGCTTGAAAAAGCCTTATCTTCAGGTCGTTCAGTAAGTGCCAGATACCATTTCCGGAGTATAAGTGCAGCGGGCATTTGTTTGCCATACTTATCAAGCATTGTCTCCTGTGCACCGCTGTCAAAACCGGAGAAATGATAGAATATTAGTGGTTGTCCGTTGACTTTGAAACCATCAGACAGGTTGCCCTCAATTCGGCGATGCGTCATGTTCCATGTACAAACGTTGCACCCAGAATGACGCAGAATGTGAATGTCGGTGAAAAAAGCCGGCACCAAGTCTATCCATCGCTGGTCAGTAAACAGCCCGGAAGGAATATCTGCCCGGCAGAAATGGAGCAGTCTGTCACGCCACCAGCGTGCGAAACGAAGACCTTCAGACGATGATTTGACGCCAAGGAATCCAAGATTGTAAACACCGTGCTTCAGAGAGCATATTTCGTTGTCTATGATTGCATCGAGAGTCTTTTCCGGTTCAGTTTGATGGGGTGTCAGAAGAATCGATGAACTTTTTAATGAGTCCAGTAATACATCGATTTTCGAAAATACCGCTGTGTCAGGGTCAAAGTAGAATGCTTTATCGCATTCCGGCCTCTCCAAGAGATCCAGCATAAAGAAAGCTTTCACCGCTGTGCAGAGTTCAACTACCGAGTGGCCGAATATCCATGCCGGTTTATTCGGGATATCCAGATCATCGATGGTTACTACTTCATCGAATATGTCAAATGAGTCCAGCAAGCCGGTCGGAATCGGTTCATTGACGAGAAGA
>JAFGJC010000357.1 GCA_016929305.1 candidate division CSSED10-310 bacterium
ATTCCCGACTGGGATGAAATCACGGTAAATGCGTCCATTAGAAGGCATCCCGTGCATCGGAAAAAGATGACGGTTACCGATCAAGGTCGAAGATCGGAAACGCGGTTCGCGAAAATCTCAACGGGTCTGAATTCTGCATTCGTTGCTGCATGGCCTCGAACAGGACGAACTCACCAAATTAGAGTTCACCTGCTATATTCGGGATTTCCAATTATCGGGGACCGGGTATATGCACCGGGATACCATAAACGGTTTACAAATATTGCTGTTCAAAAAAAGCTGGCGGATTTTGACGGTGTATGTCTTCATGCTTATCGATTAAAAATTGCACATCCCAGGACAAAGGAACGTATGGTTTTCACATCGGATATTCCCGCAGATTTTAAGAACATCATGCAAATGCTATCCTTTCCAGACGCAGATGATTATTTTCGTGAAACAATGGATTTATCGTGATGGATCTTCCCAATAATACTCCCGACCTGCATCAGTTTGATCATATCGTTTTTTTTACAGGAGCTGGTCTGTCAGCTGAGTCTGGGATACCGACATATCGAGGTAAAGGCGGGATATGGGAAACCTACCGTTATGAGGAGCATGCTTGTCAGAGAGCGTTTGACAAAGATCCGGAAAAAGTCTGGGATTTTCACGAAATCCGTCGTGAATTCATATCACACTGTATACCATCGGAGGGTCATAAAGTAATTGCTGAAATCGAAAAGGTAAAACCTCTTACCACGGTAATCACCCAAAATATCGACGGGTTGCATCAAAGAGCGGGTTCCAACCGCGTCGTCGAATTACATGGAAGTTTATGGCGAATAAGGTGTGACAAAGAGGGAATTGTATATGAATCACACAAAATACCTCTAACAAACAGAAGATGCAGTTGTGGTGCTTATTTACGCCCGGATATTGTATGGTTTGAAGATCCTCTGAAAGAGGAGGAGATATTCAAGGCTATCGATGCCATCAATCAAAGTGACCTGTTCATTTCTGTCGGGACATCGGCAGTCGTTTTTCCCGCAGCTCAACTTCCGCTATATGCTATTCAGAAAAATGTTCCAACCATCGAAATAAATATCGAAAAAACGCTGATGACATCAATGTATCAATACCAAATTCAGGGTACCGCATCGGAAGTTTTACGAAAGCTATGGTAACTAACAACTGGTAAGGTTATTTAATATCGTATTCCCTTATTTTCGTTAACAATGTTTTATAATTTACACCCAATTCCTTGGCCGTATGCGTTTTATTCCAGCCGTTTTGTTCAAGCGCACGTCGAATCATACGTCGCTCAACCAGCCGCCGCGATCTATCGACAACTGTTTGCAGATTACCTTCCAGGTGAATTTCTTTCAGCTCGAATGGTTCCATATCACGAATCGGATTCACCGCGATATGATCGGGACGAATGATCCCGTCAGGTGTTAAAATGGCAGCCCTCTCGATACAATTCTGAAGCTCCCGCACATTTCCCGGCCAGCCGTAAGATGTCAGGCGATCCATAGATTTAGGCGCTAATTTCAAGGGACTTTTTCCAAACTCCAGACCATAATGATCAAGAAAATAGTTGACTAGAACAGGAATATCCTCAGGTCGTTCACGTAAAGGCGGAATGTGTACCGGGAATACGCTGAGACGATAATAAAGATCCTCACGGAATTGCCCGTTTCGCACCTGTATCCGCAAATCTTTATTTGTTGCAGCAACAACCCGGACATTTACAGCAATTGTTTTATTTCCACCCACCCGTTCGAATTGGCGTTCCTGTAAGAATCGCAGTAATTTTGCTTGAAGAAAAGGATCCATATCGCCAATTTCATCCAGAAATACCGTTCCCTGATCCGCAAGTTCTAGTTTACCCAGCTTTCTACTATCTGCACCGGTATATGCACCACGTTCATGCCCAAACAGTTCATTTTCCAAAAGTGTATTCGGAATCGCGGCACAGTTGATGGCGACGAAAGCGGAGCGGCGGCGCTGCGACAAGTGATGAATGGCTCGAGCAAGGAGTTCTTTACCGGTACCGCTTTCACCGGTTAGAAGCACGGTGGCATCCATGGGACCCACCTTCTGAACTTGTCTGATAACCTCCTGAAATTTGTCGCTGTTACCAAGAATTTTGGGCGCGCCGAGTTTTGCTGCAAACGATTCTTTTAATAGCAGGTTTTCATTTTGAAGACGATTTCTATCGATTCCCCTTTTTAACTGCAAGAGTAATAGTTGGGTATCGAACGGTTTTGTGATGAAATCATCAGCACCATCTTTCATGGCATTGACAGCGGTCTCAATCGTACCATATGCGGTGATTATCAGTGTTATTGTTCTTGGATCAGCCGCCTTCGCAGCCTTTAAAACATCGATGCCGTCTTTTTCAGGAAGCTTTAAATCTGTGATCACGGCCGCAAATAATTCTCTGCTTAAATGATCGATAGCAGCTTCAGCAGATTCAACACAAACCGTATCATACCCATGCTTCTTCAATGTGCGTTCAAGCATTTTCAGCATACCGACATTGTCTTCAACAACAAGAATCCTCACGGACCTACTCACTTTTTTTCAATATAATCCGACCATTTCCAAATACCAGTTTATGATATTTGTACCCCATAAAGCCGCTATCCATGCCCCTAAAGATAAAAACGGACCGAAGGGAATTTCAAAATGACGCCCCCTGCCTTTAGCGATACTTGCGGGAACACCAACGATTGTTCCAATCAAAGCACCCAGGAAAATCGTTAATCCCGCTTTTAATGGACCCAGAAGTGCACCCACAAATATCATCAATTTGATGTCACCCATCCCCATCCCTTCGCGTCCGGTCATTTTTAGATATCCCCATGCAATGATAATTAGAGGACCGGCACCGGTAAGAATGCCCAAAAATGCTTTATAAGGTGTCACAGCCCAATATGCGGATACCCACGGATGCAAAGATGCCAGTGATAAACCGCCGGCAGCCAAAGCACTGGGCAAGGTTATCACGTCAGGTAAAAGCTTCGTATGATAATCAATGACAGAAAGCGCAAGTAATACGGCAGTGAAAAGACAGTAGATTACTATGTTGAATATTCGCATATCCCAGGATTCAAAAACAGAGATGTAATGAAGGGAAATATATCCAAACAGCACTCCCGTCAACAATTCCACAAAAGGATACTGAAGCGAGATCTTAGTTCCACATTGATGACATCTGCCTTTAAGAAATACATAACTGAGTACCGGAATGTTTTCCCAGTATCTGATCGCATGACTGCAATTTGGACAATGAGATCCAGGAAAAACAATGGATTTACCAGCGGGTATTCGGTAGATCAAAACGTTTAAAAATGATCCCACGGCAAGACCTGTTAAACTGGTGAATACGACTGCAAACGTACGAAATTCCATACAACTCATTATAGGTTAATTTATCTGAAAGTTCGATATAAAACCTTACATTAAGGAATCATCTTCTGCATTGTTTCCGTTTCGACGCTCGACTCTTTCAGTGGTCGAAGGTATCAGGGAAATTGTTTGGTCGTAATCCACCAACAGTTTCTCAATTCCAATTGTTTTATATTCATCAGCAGGATCAAGTTTTAATTGAAGCTTGCAGGATTCACAATTACGATCACAAAAAACCGGCTCATAAGAATCTGGTTCACGATACGTGGTTATAACACCTTCATAATTCCGCAATACTACTCTGTTAGTAGCCCAGGAAATAAGATAATTCGGCATGATGGGTATTTTCCCGCCCCCGCCGGGCGCATCGATAACATAGGTAGGTACCGCATAACCACTCGTGTGGCCGATAAGTCTCTCTATAATTTCAATACCTTTGCTGATAGGTGTTCGAAAGTGTGAAATTCCCTCTGATAAATCGCATTGATACATGTAGTACGGGCGAACACGGTTCATCACCAGCTTGTGAACAAGTTCCTTCATAATTCTGGGGCAGTCATTCACTCCAGCCAATAAAACACTTTGGTTTCCTAATGGAATTCCGGCGTTGGCAAGTTTCTCCAAAGCAATGGATGCGGATTGCGTCATTTCACGTGGATGATTGAAATGTGTATTGATCCAAAGAGGATGATACTGTTTCAGAATCTTCACTAAATTGTCGGTGATGCGGTAAGGAAGCACTACAGGTGTTCGCGTGCCGATTCGGATTATTTGAAGGTGAGGTATCGCTCGTAATTCACTCAAAATCCAATCAAGATAATCATCCGACAACATAAAAGGATCACCACCTGATAGTAATACGTCCCGTATCACGGGGGTTTGGCGGATATAGTCCAATCCCCGATTTACCGTTTTACGATCCGGAATGAAGTCTATATCGCCAACTTTTCGTTTCCGCGTGCAATGCCTGCAATACATCGAACATGTGTTGCTGATAAGAAACAGAACGCGATCCGGATACCTGTGAGTAATTCCTTCTACCGGACTATCTTTGTCTTCAGCAAGCGGATCCATCATCTCATAGTTGAAAAACTGGAGTTCATTGACAGATGGGATAGCTTGCTTGTAAACAGGATCATTTTTAAAATCCTTTGGGTCAATCAATGATAGATAATATGGCGTCACAGCAAGAGGAAACTTGGCTGTGGTTTCTTGTATATCTGCCCGTTCTTCCCCTGTCCAGGTGATCCCCAGCAATTTCTGAATCGTGTCAAGATCCCTGATCGTATGTTTCAGCTGCCATTTGTAATCTCTCCATTTGTTTCCTTTTGATTCAGCGTCAAGATGCCTGGCTACCTGCACTTCACGCTTGGTTAATGTCAGCATCTGACTGCTCCTTTCAAAAGTTTTCTATCGATAGTTTTGTTCGGTAGCGGTAGCATCTGAGAAGCCCATAAGCTGCGTAATTCGTTCCAAAGATTCAGTGAGTGAAATTTGTTCTGATACAGGCATCTGCTGGACAGCTCTCAATAATCTGTCCTGAATGGGTAATGGTGCATTCGAAATCATTTCCCGCCCTCGCTCCGTTGCGGTAATAATTACCTTTCTTCGATCTCTGTCTTTACGTTCCCGCATGACAAAATTTTTTACCTCCAGACGATCCAGTATCCCGTTAATCGTACTCACACTAATGCTTAGTTTTTTACCAAGCTCAGATTGAATGATTGGTCCATTTCTGACAATCATATCTAAGCAAAGTAATTGAGGACCCGTTATATTATGCATGACATTGAGTTGTCTTGAATAAACATCAACAGAATGGATAATTCGCCGTAAGGCCAGGAGTATTCTAAGTGTGAATGCGTCCGCTGTATCGGTAGATGTATAATCTGAATTCATGTTTGTAACTCTAGTTGAAGAATTTAAAAATGTTTCTTATTAAAATCATTCTTACTGGAAATATTCTAATCGAAATCATATAAAATGTCAAAATTGCTGTCAGCAGTGTTAAGCTTCACATCGTTTTCAATTCAGATCGTGATTTTTAGGGGAAGGGAAATAAAGATTAAGGATTTAGACGATGAGTATCTTATTCACTCCGGACTTTTACATCAGGGCTGTGCGAGAGTTTTATCGAGGGCATTTTCTTTAATAAAAGGCTGGACAATGTATGGTGAGTTTTTAGGGATCATGGATTTTATGGACAAAATATCTTCATCTGAAAGCAGGGGGGGGACGAATGTGGTCCGAAAGACGTGTTCGATATTGCTCTCTGAAATGATCTTTATACTTTGTTTGATTTTTTCATAGGGAAGCGATGTTCCGGATAAAATCTCATACTTCTCCAAAGGAGCTTTGACATCCATGGCGATGTAATCGAGAAGGCGTTTACTGATTAAGTCGATCAGAGCCTTTGGATTGCTGCCATTCGTATCCAGTTTTATAAAATAACCCATATCTTTTAAGGTGATTAGAAAGGAAGTGAGGTTATTTTGCAGTGTTGGTTCACCACCGCTGATCACGATTCCATCCAGTTGGTGTTTACGTTTTCGAAAGAAATTGCAGACATCGTCACAGGACAATTTCTGACTTTGATGATGTTCAATTTCCAATAACGAGCTGTTATGACAAAAAGGGCAGCGAAAATTGCAGCCCTGCGTGAAGACAACTGCTGCAACTTTACCGGGGTAATCGCTGAGCGTAAAAGGTTCCAGACCGCCAATACGAATCATGATGAAACAATTGAGAAATGATTTCTCATGGCATATTCCGATTGTTTGCCTTCATTCCATTGTTTAACGGGTCTCAGATAGCCAACAACTCGAGAATAGACTTCCGTTTCTTTTTGACAGCGCGGACAACTGAGCATTTCTCCTTTGAGGTATCCATGATCAGGACAGATTGAAAAAGTAGGGGAGATGGTAAAATAAGGCAAGTGATAGTTCTCGCATATTTTTCGCACAAAGGATTTCACTGCACCAGCATCGGGCACTGCTTCTCCAATAAACACATGTAATACGGTTCCACCGGTATATCTGGTTTGCAGACTATCCTGCAGATCCAGAACTTCAAAAATATCACTGGTATAGTTCACGGGAAGCTGCGTTGAGTTAGTATAGAAGGGTTTTGCACCGTTGTAGAATGGTTTGCGAATGGCCGTAAGAATGGATGGATACCGCTCCGTATCAATTTTTGCCAAACGGTAACCAGCGCCTTCAGCTGGCGTCGCTTCTAAATTATAATAATTTCCGGTCTCCTGTTGATAGATTTTCAGTTCCTCGCGCATCAGATCCAATGTTTCCATCGCGAATGCTCGACCTTCAGAGCTGCCGATGTCTTTTCCCAGGAGATTTAATGCCGCTTCATTCATGCCAATCAATCCAATTGTCGAAAAATGGTTGTGCCAGTAGCTGTTATATCTTTCTTTTACACTTCTCAGATAGAATTTGGTATATGGGTAAAGATTCTTCTCCGTAAGGTGTTCCAGAATCTTCCGTTTCGTTTCAAGACTTGTTCGCGCTATTTGCATAATCTTGATCAGCCTTTCGGAAAATTCTGAGACATTTTTGGAAAGAAATGCTATTCGCGGCATATTAATAGTAACGACACCAATTGAACCGGTCAAAGGATTTGCGCCGAACAATCCACCGCCGCGTTTATCGAGAGATCTCAGATCAAGTCGTAACCGGCAGCACATAGATCGTGCATCATCAGGTGACATATCTGAGTTGACGTAGTTTGCAAAGTAGGGAATGCCATATTTGGCTGTGACTTCCCAGAGACTTCTTAGATTTGGATCATCCCATCTGAAATCTTTCGTAATATTGTACGTCGGAATTGGAAATGTAAACACTC
>JAFGJC010000358.1 GCA_016929305.1 candidate division CSSED10-310 bacterium
AAATTGATGTTGAAAATATTGAAGGGTATGAGGTGAGGTTTAAGATTCATGCAGGAACAGACACTGCTGAATGGGCATATGATAGACCTGATCTGGCGGGAAAGATTCAACATAAAAAAGCACCTGTTGCGATGTCGAAAAAAGTAACTGATATATCAGGCGTGACTTTTCTTTCACATACGTATCGCTTAACACATCACTTTGCACCATCACTAACTCCCTACAACATAAAAATTTCGTTTCTGTTAACAGATGAGCAATTCAAGGATGTGAAATTAACTATTTATACAATTATTTTTCAATAACATGGAACAACAAAAATTTGGCTATTATTTCGAAAACGGATTATCTGAAGTTTCATTTTCACTGTTATCATTATTATCGTATTTAAAATTGTCTTCGGTTCTCTGTAATTCCCACTGACCATTGTTACCATCTCCTGAATAACTCCAGGTCCCCTCCATATAATATCTTGAAGATACAGTTCCAAAAAAAGAAACGAATTCAGGATAAATATCTATAATAAAACTGATTGCTGATTTTTCGTGATTTGTGCTTCGAGTTGTTATACTGCCTCGATAATCTGTATATATGCCCAATAAGTCATCCCCGTTTTGTTCAAAATACATATAGAAATCCCAAGCCTTTTTGGTGCTCAAATTTCTAATTGTTCCTTGCCAGTACCCACTCAAATCAATCGAAGTCTTATCTTCTGTGCAACCTGATGACAGGAAAATGAGTCCCGAAAGAAATAACAACCCGAACAAGATGGATTTTTTGGCCATAATGGAGAACACCTCCTCAATTATTGATAAATCAAACATTTATTTTATATCATGTCAACGAAGAATTAAAATTATCGGTATTTGGGAAGTATGGATGAGATAAGGTGATTGTCATCATTAAAGAAATGGGGATATTATCAATCGAGTTGACATTGCTTGTAATCTTATTAATAAATAAAGTAACATTCGAAAATGAGGTTGGAATGATATGAAAGTATATTGTGATAATTGCATGGGTGAAAATGAAATAGACGAAAAGGAAATAATTGAGGGTGGGTATCGAGCGAGCTGTAGAACCTGTGGACATATGATTTTCGTTGATTCCGATGCTGTAAATGCCATTATGCTTAGAAAAAAACCTGTTAAAGACGAACCCTTGCCAGAAGAAGAAGACTATACAGAAGAAATGGATTCTATTGCACAAAGTAATGTAACTACAACTATCGCTGCCAAATTAGATCTGCCTAAGGCACAGACTTCCGAGGCAATTCTAAATGTTACTGATGGTCCCGATATCGGTTTAGAGTTTACCATGGATGTTGATAAGATAGTCATTGGAAGACGTGGTGCGGACATTAATCTAAACGATCGCTTGATCTCCCGAAGGCACGTTTCTATAGAAGCTGCTGGCGGAAGATACCTCCTGAAAGATTTAGGAAGTACGAACGGAACGTATTTAAATGGATCTCCTGTGAGTATGGAGTTCGTTAAGCACGGTGATGAAATCCAAATCGGTTCGACACTGATTAAGTTTAGAATAAAAAGTATGGAAACCGATATCGTTGTTATTGATAGTTAGGAACTAAGCCTTAAAAGAAAAAGGAAATTTCGCCTTTGAGTCCACTGTTGTTTTCATCCAGTGTCAAGCCTTCCTCATCATCTACATTGAATTTTTGATAACGATATCCCAGTTTCAGCATCATATGGGCGGGTCTGAAAACATAACCTGTTCCCGCTTCAAACGTATAACCAGTAGTGTCGTAAGTTTCCTTTATACCACCAAAGTTCCATTCGTAGTCCATTTGGGGTAAATAGGATCCCGCTCCATAGAAAAGAAATCCGGAAGGAGATGTGTAAGAGCCGCCAAAACCCACAGCATAACCAGTAATACTCGCATCAAGTGCATATCCGGCTTCCCAGTCAAATTCCACGCTTTTATATCCTACTGTTGCAAAGTAGTAATTGAACAAGCGGTAAGATACTGCTAGATCGAGATCAGTCCTGTCTGCCGTAAAGGTATCTTCAATATCAAATTCACCGGAGTAGTACTGAACAGAAAGAATAACATTTTTGTATCTCAAAGAAGCTGTCGGACCTAGAAGTCCATCCGTTGTTCCTTCTGTTGATCCGCGGTCCCAGTCAGGTTTCCAGTAAGCTCCCCCAAGAGTCACTCCCCAGTCCTTTGCAGCAACAGTCGTGACTGCAAAAAGTATCATGATTGAGATGAAAATCATCATGTAATTCTTTTTCATCTTTCCCTTCTCCCTTCACTGCCTATAGTGGATTTATTGGCACGAATACATCCTCTGAAATATTTACAGTCTTTGGATTGCCGGGATTACCTAACGTGACCTCAACACCAAATCGATCGACTGCAGAGATGTAATAATACAACAATGAACCTGTGATGTATTCACCAGGAATTTCAACACGATATGTGTTCCGGTATTTTTTCGCAGATCGCTGTTGATAACCTCTTTCTCCTGGACCTCGAAAATTGAACCACAATCCCTTGATCTGGCCGGGGGATATTTCGTCAATCTTGACGATAACCTTTAGTGAATTTTTAGCAATTGGCGGATCAGGATTGAATGTTACACTCTCAATAATAAAACTGGCGTGAGGGGGTGTTGGAGTTAACAATAATGAAACGGGTGTTTTTGTTGGAGGTGGGGGTGGTGTCGATGTTGGTTGAGGAGTCGCTGACGGTAAAGATGTCGGTTTTAGCATCATTGGCAAGGAAGTCACTGTTGGCTGTATATGAGTTTGTGGAATGAGATCATCCGAAATCTTCCGCTGGCAATGGGCTATACCAATTTGAGCGGATATATTGCTTTTATCATATTCGAGAACTTCCCGGTAATGCCGTAGTGCATCCTCATAATTTTTTTCATTTTCTAATGATTTTGCTCTTTTTATAAGATGTTCAACAAACAAACTTTTATTGAAAACGGTAGGTTGAGGAGTGGGTGTATCCCAGGGAGTACTTGTTGGATAAGGCGTTGCCGTAAATAAAGCAAGTGCTGGACGAGTGTGTTTTGGAGTAATTACCGATGTGATGGTTGAAATTTTATCGGCAACTGGTTTTTGTTTTGATGAATTTAAATAGAAAAATATAAGCACAAGCATCACCATAAATGTGAAACCGATTCCAATTAATAATAAGCCAATCGAACGCGGTTTCTGTTTGATGTCAGGACGCAATGAAAAAGGAAGTTGGTCTTCGGTTGCCTGGTCCTGGAATTTTTGTGATTGATCAACGTCTGTGATTTCGGTTTCCGGAACAGTATCGATCGTCTCAATTGACGCTTGTTCCAAAGGCTCCTCAGATTCGGTAATTTCTGATGAGGGTTCTGGTGAAGCTTCATGGATGATTTCATCGGCTCCGTCAGATTTCGTAATGGTTTCTGCTGGAACCTCATCAGTGATCTCTAAGGCATCCTCAGAGGTTGCCTTGTCATCCATTTCGACATTAGTTACAGTTTCGCTGCTTTCTCCATCAAATGTAACTGCTGATTCGTGTGCCTCTATTGTTTCTGCTCTTACCTTTTCGTCTGCGACAGTTTCTTGTTTGGCATCATATGCGATTTTTATTTTTTCCAATTTTAGTTTTAATTCGTTGGCTTGTTCAGGATCATCCTTACCAATATCATCCACAATCTTCAAAGCTTCAGTAAAATCACCATTTTTTAAAAATGTTTCCAGGTTTTGTTTATAACTGGTTATCTGCGCACGGAATTTCTCAGTCCGCACTATTTTTTTGAAATTGTCTATTTCGGAATAATGCGGATCTAATTTTTCAATTTTTTCCAGAAAAAATTCGGCTCTTTCGAAATCCTGAATATTTAGCGCATCCTCTATTCTTGATAAAAAGACACCGATGGAGGCTTTATCTTCCATGGCTGATTCCAGCTGCATTTTTATTTCGAGAGCTTCAGGATTACCTGGGTCGATGTCTTGTATTTTTACGATTTTTGCCATTGCCTGAGTGAGTGCGTTCTGTGAGAGATCTATACGGGCCGCTTTTATAAGCACTTTTGTAAGTCTCTGACGTTCCTGCTCCTTTAAAACCTCATGTGTCAATCGAATAACTTCGGGATTGCCTTTATCGATTTTCCGTGCTCTGTTCAAAACAGTAAGCGCTGATTCCAGGCGTCCTTCATAGAAAGCTGATAAACCACTGTTTATCAGTCCATTGACTTCTATAGCTTGGTCCCTCGCTTTCTGAACCTCCGCAAGCAGATTTGTGACTGCTTGGTTATACGGATCTAACACTAGAGCTTGTTCACACAAAAAAACAGCCTTTCGGAATTCTCTGTTCTGCTGCGCAATTCGGGCTGACTTTAAGAAGTCGTCAAGCTTTACCTCATCGCTTTCAACAACAGTGATGGAGTTTGTCCGAGGGGTCCAAAATTCAGGATCAAGGCTTTCCAGAGCTAATGTTAATTCATGACAATCCTGATATCGAACTTGCGGATCTTTTGATAGTATTTGATTGACAATGAGTTCCAATTGTTGCGGAATATTCGGGTTCAATTCACGAACAGGAATCGGCGATTCGTGTAAGCGAGCAAGTGCCGCGGCTTCATCGGTTTCAGGAAAAGGATGTTGACCTGTTAGCATTTCGTAAAGAATTAATCCAATAACATACTGATCTGACAGATGATCTGATTCCCCGGTTTCGATTTGTTCCGGTGCACAGTATAGAATCGATTCCTGCTTACTTGACCAGGGTTTTCTGGAAAGAGCGTTGATAGTGCCTTGTGCTGAGGCGAAATCCATTACACGGGAAAGACCATCGACTGGTTTAGTAATATTTGCCGGTTTCAAACGATGATGTGCCAATCCAATATTATATGCTGCATGAATTGCATGTGCAATGTGTGTAACGATTCGCAGGCTTTCCCATATCGGCAGCATTCCTTTTTCGGCAAGATAATCATCCAGAAAAAATTGTGGTACATATTCTGTGATGAAATAATAGAGCGGTCCTGCTTTACCAAATGTGTAGTTTCTTACGATGCTGGGATGCTCCAAACGAATTGCTCGTCGAGCATTTCGTTCCCATTTTGCAGTCAATTCCTCATCGATATTCTGTAGAAAAAGCGATTTGATGATAACTTGTCTCTCTAAAATCAAATCCTGAGCTAGAAATGTTACAGCAACACCGCTGCGCTTGAATTCTGAAATAATTTCGAATCGACCGGACAATTCCTTTTCTATATGTAATATTTCAATGGCTCGAGTGTCATCTCCGAGGGGAAGAAGCGATCTGCAATAAGGGCACCGTCGCCGTGCGAGAGGCATAGTGCTTAGACAATTTGGACATCGACGAGGTTGTGATGACATCTTTATTAAAATACTTCGATTTCAATGTCAGGATCAACTTAAATCGCAGAAATTTTTATTTTTACTAATGATATCAGGGTGTCCGCCCTCGCCCTTTAAGCGTTAAAATTAAATTTGTACCATCCGAGCCATCTAATGCCAGAGTGCATGAGTAATCATCAATATCTTCCGGTGAAAAACTACATGCGATATTTTGAAATTCACCTGGCGGAATCGCGAGATCATCCGTATGCAAGGTGAACATGTCCCAATCTCCCGATTGAGGTGAAAGGGTGACATAAAGAATGTCGGTGCCGATATTTCTGATGGTTGCTACTGTGCGGTTTGGCGATGAACTGCCGGCGGGTACCAACTCAAAACAATAAATATATGAAGATTCGCAGTTAGCGCCTGGAATACTTCCTGTGTCATCACCGGGTATAAACTCCATTCGTGGACCAGATTGCGGTGTCGGTGTAGGTACGGGGCTTGGTGTATCTGTTGGAGTTCCCGGTTCAGGTGTCGGTGTCATCATTGGTGGAGGTGTTGGTGTTGGTCCAGTGGCGGGTCCGTAACTCATTTCAATAACATCATAACTGCCCAGCAATTGAGTGAGTTCGTAATTGGTCATAGCACCATAAAAATGTATACCGTAGAGTGAGCCTTCAACATTTGGCCATGTAAATCTCGGTAGAATTTCAACAATGGTTTTACCCGGACGGAAATCAAAACGTTGGAAATCGATTCCGTCAGTCCATGAAGGATAGTAGTAAAACAGACCCAGTACTTCCAGGATAACAAACAGAGGTGTTTTGGGGATTGTTACACTTGTATTGCATACTTCTGCTTCAAGATAGCATTCCATACCGGGGACATAATGAGTATAAGGCATTAACAATGTAACGCCCATTTCAAAACATGGCGGATTGGGGCTGGGCGTTGACGTTGGTTGTCCCGGATAGGGTGTGGGTGTTCGAGTTGGAATGGGTGTTTGTGTTACTGATGGTGTTGGTGTGGGATCGTGAGTATACATCCAGAAATTTTCCGAGTATTCAAGGTTGTTCGGACTGCCACCGCACACATAGATCCCGTTTTCATCAGCCCTGGCATCGAAACGATAACGACCAGACTCACCAGCGGGTACCGGAAGAGATTCTTCTGCATACCATCGATTTTCGACGGGATCGTAAGATAATACCTCTTTGGAAAGCACGTTGTCTTGAACACCGCCAATAATCCAGAAACGGTCTTCAAAAATTGCGTCTGCTGCACCCCAGACCGTTTTTGGCAGATACAAAAAAGTATTAGTGTTTTCCGTCCAGACATCTGTTACCGGATCATAAACTTCAGTAAAATACATTGGTTGATCATAAGCAACACCGCCGGCAACCCATAACCTGCCATCATATCGGAAAAGACAGAAGAAGTTTCTGGCTCGATTCATGTCACTTACACGCAACCAGGTGTTTTCAGAGGAATCGAATCGGTAAACAGCTCGTTGATTTCCGGATCCTGGAGTATTGGCTCCGCCTAAGATCCAGATGTAACCATTTAAAGATTCAATTCCGGGAGCCCAAAGATCGGGAACATAAGGGTTGGCATCAGGAAGAGTTCTTGTCGTCCAACTGTCCAAATTAAAATCGTAGATGAAAATAGTTCTTGCTGTTCCTCCCGCTGCATTGGAAAACATATAGAACTTATTGCCACCACGTGCTCCACGCCAAATATGAACTGGCAGGGTGCTCAATCCCTGCATGAGTTCCCATCCGACACCGGTTTCCAAATCAATACGTTCAACAGTCGAATAGGTATTGCCCGCACCATAACCTCCGAAAGTATAGAGATAGTTACCCCATATGATCATAGCGTTATCCATACGGGCTAATGTCAGATCTGGCCCCGTTGTCCAGCTTGAATCACTGCTGGAGACAAAGATAAGACCCAAAACCATAAAAACAAAAAGACTTTGTTTAAAATTTCTAGCGATCATATCGCCCCCTTTACTCAATACATCCCCATATCATTAAACTGGGAAATGACGTTTTGAGCAAGGGAAGAGCTTATGTTTTCGTAAAAATGGGTAATTATTTGCGACCAATAGAATGGTATTCGAAACCTATTTTTCTCATTTCAGTGGGATCATAAACATTTCGGCCATCAATAAAAATTGGATAATGAAGCATATCGTATATTTTTTTCATATCGAGCGCTTTAAATTCTTTCCATTCGGTGACAAGAACCAGAGCGTCACTGTCCTTGGCAACCTCATAAGGATTGTCACAAAATTCTATAGAGTCCTTGAAATAGGTTCTTGCGACATCCATCGCCTGAGGATCATAGGCTTTTATTTTTGCGCCTTCCAACTGCAAGGCTTTTATAATATCGATAGATGGTGCTTCACGCATGTCATCCGTATTGGGTTTGAATGACAA
>JAFGJC010000359.1 GCA_016929305.1 candidate division CSSED10-310 bacterium
ATGGATGGTGCTGACAGCAATTCTGCTTTCTTTTCTGAACAGCGTGGCGGTACACGACCACCGTTCACCTTCAGCCAGGAAGCGGTTAAAGAATTTGAGGTATTGAATAATGCCTACAGCGCTGAGTTTGGACGCGCCGGCGGCGGTATTATCAATGCAGTTACCAAATCGGGTACGAATACGTTCAAAGGAAGTTCTTTCTATTATTTCAGAGATGATTCACTTGTCGAGCGTAATGCATTGGGAGATAAATACGAAGAGTTTGAGCAGCATCAGTTTGGTGCGACAATCGGTGGACCGATCCTGAAGGATAAAGTGTTCTTTTTTATTGCCTATGATGGACAGCAAAAAGAACAACCCATCAATCCTTATGTTGATGACTACTATTCCCGTGAAGGCGATGTCAATGGCAATAGCTGGTATAATGACGATCCCGATAAAGCAAATCAATATAATTTTTACGACAAATACGCAAATTCTTATCTGCAAACGCATGATGCAAATGTCATCCTCACGAAAGTTGACTGGATTATCAATCCGGATCATCATGCAACGTTCAGACATAATTATTCCCGATATATATCGGAAAACGGAACGGTTACTTCGGGAGTTCAGGACTATAACGGCTATGAACGAACGTATGCTAACAGTTTCGTCGGATCGTTAACATCAATATTTTCTGAAAACATGTTCAATGAGTTTCGGGTTCAGTATGCCAGGGAGCAACGGCCCAGAGAACCGAACGAAGATTCAATTCCCGAGACTCGAATAAGAGGAGCGTATTCATTCACATTTGGTCAGCGGACATATCTACCATCAGATGTCGATGAATCACGCTATCAAATTGCCGATAACCTGACATGGGTTTTAGGTGATCATGAGTTGAAATTCGGGGCGGATATAAATCTATTGGAAATCGACAACACCTTCCTCCGTTATGGCGGTGGATCTTATGAATTTGAGGATTTGGATGATTTCCCGGAACGGCCAAGCCGCTATACACAAGCTTGGGACCGAACCGGCGGTGATGGTACCGTCAGTTTTGATAGCGCTGATTATGCGTTCTACATTCAGGATAATTGGCAGCCCAACGATAGATTCACTTTAAATGTAGGATTGCGATACGACTTTCAGCAGCAGCCTGATGTCGATGTACCGAATCCTGATGCCGATATTCTGCCATGGTGGTCGGATGATGAAGCGGACAGATACAATCCAACAAAATTGATTCCGGAGGACGACAATAACTGGGGTCCTAGAATTGCGGTTGCGTGGTCACCGTTTGAAGATAAGAAAACGGTTGTTAGAGCGGGATGGGGTCTGTTCTATTCACGCACGCCTGCTCTCCTCGTCGCCAATGCACTGGCAAATAACGGATACCGCCTGGTAACCATGTCCATGTACCCATCTCATCCAGATTTTCCAACATATCCGAATAAGGTTCCTAATATACCCGAGGGAAATCTGGCAATTCCGGATATCTATGTGTTTGAACCGGATTTTGAAAATCCGGCAACTTCTCGAGCAAGTATTGGTGTGGAACATGAACTTATGCCAGACCTGTCGATCGGTGTTGAGTATATTTATGCTTTAACCACACATCTGGAACGAAAGATGGACATAAATCTTAAACAACCTACTTACAATGAAGAAAAAGGCCGATACGAATTCAGTCAGGTTAAACGTAATTTGGAATTTAACAAGATCATTCAATTTACAGATGACGCCAAATCAAAGTATCATGCTGTTAATGTCAAGATCAACAAGCGTTTCAGCGACAACTATCAGTTTATGGTGAATTACACCTGGTCGAGAAGCCGGGATAACGATTCCAACGAAAACAGCACAGAACTCTATGGATATGACATGGCCGAGAATATGTATGATCTGGATGCTGAATGGGGACCCAGTAATTTTGATGTGGAACATCGCGTTGTCGCCAGCGGCACTTATCTGATGTCTGATCTTCTGCATCTTCCCGATTGGTATGATTTGGATATCAGCGGTATTTTCACTTTCCAGAGTGGGAAACCCTGGACACCCAAATTGCCCGGTGACTATAACTTTGACGGATATTCCGAAAATGACAGACCCAGAATTTGGAACGATGCACAGCAGGAATGGAAAGATCCCGGAAGAAATTCGGAACGCCATCCGAATTATAAAAATTTCGACCTGCGCCTGACGAACGGATTCAAACTTCAGGATGTCGAACTGGAACTAATTTTTGAATGTTTCAATGTGTTTGATTGGGCGAATTGGCAGGTCAATTTTGCGAACATGGAGTGGGATGGTGAAAATGATCCTGGCGATTATTATAAAGAAGCGAACTATCCAGGTATCCCACGACAATATCAGGTCGGCGTAAGAGTCAAATTCTAGCCTCAGTTGATTTACAGATGCGATTACAAGGGTGCTGATGTCAGCACCCTTTTTTTAGAAAGCGGGAAAAATGGCAGTTTTAAAATCCGAAATGCCATTATCAATTGTTTTACTATCTGGAGGAATGGATTCCTGCGTTACTGCGGGGATAGCATCCAAGACTTCCCGTTTAGCATGCTTGCATGTTACCTATGGCCAGCGCACAAAGGCAAAAGAGCGGAAAGCGTTTGAAGACATTGCTTCACATTATGGTGCAGCTTACACGCTGATTCTGGATATGCCCCATTTCGCAACGATTGGCGGATCAAGTCTGACCGATCTCGCATTGCCGGTTCGCACAACAGGTATAGATGAAACGAACATTCCTGATACATATGTCCCCTTTAGAAATGGAAATCTTCTGGCTGTTGCTGTGACATGGGCGGAACAACTGCATGCTAGATATATCTATATCGGTGTTAATGAAATGGATAGTTCGGGATATCCTGACTGCTCCGCATCATTTATTCGTGCATTCAGTAAAGCTGCCAATACCGGCACTAAACCGGAAACTCACATCATCATAAAAACACCACTGATCAAATTAAACAAATGTCAGATTGTTTCGAAGGGAATGTCGCTGAATGTACCCTTTGAAAAAACATGGTCCTGTTATCAGAATGAAGATGTCGCTTGTGGCCAGTGCGATTCCTGCCGATTGCGCCTGAAAGGATTCCGCGAAGCGGGATTTGCCGATCCGATTCCTTACCACAACTTATTAAAAGAAAAAAACGTCGAGTGAAAGACAAGGAGGAAAAAGTGAGACGCACATTCCGCTTTTCAAATCTGGTTTCAGGATTACTATTGTATTTTGTTGCTTTTCCATCGATTGGTTCTGCATTTTTTTCATTTGGAGCCAGATCTTCAGGAATGGGTGGTGCTTTTTCCGCAGCTGGCGATGATGCATCTTCGGTTTTCTGGAATCCCGCGACCGTTGCCATACTGCGAAAATGGAGTGTTGACATCACGGCTGGCCGCGAATGGATTACGGCGAAAAATATGCAGTCTACGTTAACAAAAATAACTGAATCAGATCCTCGTTTTTTGCCGGCTGATACATTGAGTGATCTTCCCGGACAACTCGAAAAACTCTCTGATTATTCTTGGATCAGTAATGGTGGAGAACGATTCGGATTTACCGCTGCTCATTCGAATTTTGCGTTTACTGTCATGTCCTACGATCTCTTTTATCTCCAGCCGGAAATTGACACCTATAATACCGGGCTGGATCCCAACAGTTTGAACCCTATCAGCAACAATTCATCCATGATTGCATTCACCGGTTTTCAAGTAATGGAATACGGAATTACTTATGCGTGGTTATCGCCTGCACGAAGTATGGCTGTTGGAATGACGGGTAAGTATGCAAATGTGACTGGTTATCATAGAACTGAAAACATCTGGGATATTGATGTGAGTAATACCTGGGATCTCCTTGATAGTGTGAAAGAAGGTGCTTCCTTGGATGAGAGTGTTTGGAGCTTTGATGCAGGTTTGATATTTTTTGCTGAGTATGGACGGCTCAGCATC
>JAFGJC010000360.1 GCA_016929305.1 candidate division CSSED10-310 bacterium
ATCAAAGTTGATGCAATCACCGGCAACATGAGGCGCTTTAGCAGCTCAAATATGCCAGGTCTGTACGACGCTCCTATAACGATGCCGATCATTATTTCCGCAACGGTTGCATACCATTTGGGCATAACCCATCCTTTTCCAATAAAAACTTTCAGCATTATTACCGCCACCATGGACCCAATTAAAGCGCCACCGGGAATATGTGACTTAACGCCGATAATACCGCCCATAATACCGACTAACGAAAATATCAGCAGATGTTGCGAAAACATATTGGACATTTATGATTTCCTTCATGCATGCTTTTTTACGATCTCCATAAAACTATAAGTCCATTTGATTTATGAAAAAACATATATCATCAACATATGACAAACAATCCGATTCCTGAGACTATAATCTTGCATCTTCAACAAAATAAAGGAAAACAGACAGAGCCAGCATGTCAGCAGCACCTCCTGTACCGATATTTCTTCTTGTTAATTCCACGTTTAGGTTTTCAATGGCTTCTATGCCTTCACGTGAAAATATACTCCCATTTTTTAATATATTACCTGTCGTCTTATGTATGTAGTCTAAGGCATCGCGTCCACCCCGATACAGGACATTGCTGTCTTCAAGTCTGTTCATTAATGATATTAAGCAATGTACCATTGCGTCATTAAAATCATAGTTCTTTGTTAGAGCATTTTTAAGTGACGGTAGACCGACAGTAATCGCGATTTGAAATCCACCAGTTGCCTCTCCTATAATTCCATCAACATTGAATTGTCTTCGAACTTGTTCTCCATGAGTCGGCTCTGTTTGTTCCTTCTGATTTATCTCTGCCTGTTCGTTAGTGATTGAAAGAATGTGTGAAGACAATTCTGACATAGTTTTAGATATGATTTTGATGTCGCCGCCCCCAAATGCTCGGATTGCCTGTGTAGCTGCGGCACATGCGAGACCAAGAGAGAAAATGAGGCCCTTCTGTGTATTGATTCCCCCTGTTGCGTCAAACATATTTTTCTCGGCGTTACGGCCGATTTTTATGATCTTTCGATAATACATTTCCGGTTCATGGAAGTGTTCACAAGATGCCTCGCATATTTCTTGAAAGTAAGAACTTAACGTAACGGAACTGTTCAGGAAGGTAAAGTAATTCATGTCATGATGAGGTCCGCTGTCTCGCCGATCAACAAGTCCCGGCTTGGGAGTACATCCGATTTCATATAAGACAGCTCGTGAAGCCAGTTCGCTGACTATTTTAGATATTCGACGATCTCTTTCAGTTATCATGTGATCGATCGCATTGAAAATTTCTCTTTTCGAATGCCTCCGGCCAACAATGCATTCCACGGCGTCAGCATTGCAGACGAAACATTTTCTGGGGTTACCACCCACATCGGTTCTGTGAACGGATCCGACATCAATATCGAAAAGACGACCTAATGAATGATTGTCCTCGATCTCCATGCCAATCTGTTTTAAAAAGTATGGTGTTTCCTCAACGAGCATGAATCCCTCGGGACCATCATCGCCCACTCTCAATTCACGGAAATTTGTCTTAAAATGGGAGACTGACAGTGCTTCGGCAAATTCTTCCATCATCAAATGACACAACCAACTTGAGTATTTCGGGTTCTTTTTCCTCCCGGATGGAATGTTTATAGTAAATGATACGACCGTACCTCGGCCCTGGCTTTCAAGAAAGTGCTTATAGTGTGCTCTATCCTCTCGCGCCTTGAGTATATCATCCAGCATTTATTGTCCGTTCTCGAATGGTTTGAACACGCGGTCGATTATTGTCCCGTCACGGTACTCAACAATAGCGACAGTATCTTCTGTGAAAGTCACTTTCTCTGCTTTTCCTGCAATACGCTCGGCTTTTTCCTTAAGATATTCAATTTCAACAGCAGGAAGTCCCGCATCAAATAAACGTTTTTTTAATTCAGCCTGTTTGGGATTTACCGCAATTCCAATCTCAGTGACAAGTACATCGACCGTATGCCCAGGGGTTACTTTTGTTATTACTGAGTCAACCACGGTAGGCAACCGCGATCGTAGTAGGTTTGCCACGATAACCGTAAGTTTCGCACCACACGCGGCGTCACTATGACCCCCGGAACCACCCATAATAATACCGTTAGAATTTGTCAGTACATTGACGTTAAACGATGTATCGATCTCCATAGCACCAAGAACGACAACGTCGAGTTTGTCAACGGTGCAACTTTTTGCAGAGGGATTTGCGTAAAAAGATGACGATACCTCAATGTGGTTTGGGTTTTCCCTCAGTGATTTTACCGCTGCGATGTCGAAACATTGCACGTCTATAAGAGTTTTAAAAAGACCTATCTGGAGCATGTTTACGAAAAATTCGGTTATGCCCCCAAGCCCAAAGCTCCCGGAGATCTTTTTATTAATCATTTTTTCTTTTACATACATCGCCGTCGCGAGTGATGCACCGCCGGCACCGGTCTGAAATGACATGCCTTCTTTCATCAGACCGGATATTTCAATAACGTCTGCCGCCTTCCGTGCAATAATATTCCCGACAGGATCCGTTGTTATTTGCGTGGTTCCCGATACAATTCCGGAAGACTCTCCAATGGACGACACCTCGACGACATAATCAACATTACTTTGAGTAATGCTGATTGGCGTATTGGGATAAGGAACAAGAGTATCGGTAACGGCTATTACTTTATCTGCTTTCAAAGCATCTGGCATTGCGTAACCCAGAGATCCGCATGCTGAAGGACCATTAACACCATTTATATTACCCATATCATCTGATGTCGGTGCCGCGATGAATGCGACATCTATATGAAGACTACCTTCAAGAATCGCCCTCGGGCGTCCACCGTGTGTGCGCAGCATGACAGGTTTCCCCAAAATACCTGACGATACGGCTTCTCCCACAGGCCCACTGATATAGTCGGTATCAATATGGGTGATAACGCTACTTTTCATATGTTCGATAATAGGAGCATGAACGGGGAAAATAGAGCTTGGGGCTATTGTGATGTCTTTGAGCCCGTATTCTGCAATCGCGTCCATAACAAGATTAATAACATAATCACCATTACGAAGATGATGATGGAAGGATACGGTCATTCCGTCTTTCAACCCGCTGAGCTTTATAGCTTCCTTTAATGACCCAACTACCTTATTCATAGAAATCTCCATCAATGTTTGCTTTTTTAAGTATGTCCAGGGCTCGTTTTACAATCGGTGCATCTATCATTTTTCCGTCTACACGAATAGCGCCTTTGCCCTGTTGTTTTGCTTGCTTCGTTGCTGCTATTATTCTCAGGGCATTTTCCACTTCTTCCGGAGAAGGTGTAAACACATTTTTGACGATCATGCAGTGCTTGGGGGAGATCAACGCCTTGCCTTTGAAGCCCATATTTCTGGCTGTAATGGAATCCTTCTTCAGACCGTCAATATCTTCGACGTCCACAAAAGGCGTATCTATTGCTTCAATTCCTGCAGCAGCCGCTGCATTGACGATGCGGGACCTGGCATATGCGATTTCAATGCCTTCTTTTGTTCTCGTAGCACCAATGTCGGTAGCGTAATCTTCCG
>JAFGJC010000361.1 GCA_016929305.1 candidate division CSSED10-310 bacterium
AAGCATCCTTTATATGCTCTGAGTGCTTAATTTGCATTGGGTAAAGAAAATTATGAAAATCTTGGTTCCATCGAGTGAACAGTGTCCATATTTACACCTATTTGGCTTTGACCAATTATGCTTCGCTTTTGTCACCCTATGACACAACCCAAGGAAGAGTCAAATCTGAAGCGAACAGAATCAAAGATGAATTGCTGTCATTTGATATGGAAGCTGAAGATATAGAGGCAGAAATATCGGCATCTCCACTGAAAAATGATATTTTTAATAATAAATTCACGCCCAGAAGAGATGACCAGCAACCTCTTAAGCCATTTGTTATTTACTTAAGAGGAATTACAGGACTGCTTTTTCCGCTCATAGACAGATTACCCCTTCCCCCCGTTATAAAGGAATACATAAAAAAATTGTTCAGAGGAGATTTTTATCGCTTTCAGCCATTTAAAAGGCGTGAAGTCCGCTGCTGAAGCATTATGAGAACGGATGATCAACCGAATGAGGAAATCAAGGAAATATTACTCGAAAACAATGCCATTAATTTTGCATGTGCTATTGAGTGAGTACAGTATTACCATCAGTTTACCCCCTTCGTCAGAACCGATGAAATTCCAGTTGATTTTTCCGTAGCCAGATCACGAATCACCCATTCTGTCAGACCATTATCAATGGGAAGCGCTCCATCGGTCAGAAATCTCTGCGATTTCTCCCAGTTGCTAAGCTCATAGCGCTGCGGTGCTGGCTTTTCTCGCTTGGCTGCAAACCGTTCCACTCGATCCCGATACAGCTGTCCAATAAAACGAAGCATTCGCAGTGAATACACTTTCTGGCTTTTCGCATCTACACTTTTGACATATATTATGGATAAATTCCGAAATTCTATTCACTCCCCGGGATGTATTCACCCTGATTCAGCATGACCGTGATATCTTGTCCGGCGTGTATTGCATGGCTGATGGGATGAGCGTTGCTGTTGTAGAAAAATGGGACGAGCGTCAATTATACGACAGGGAACGTTTTGGTTTATGAACAAGGATGAGATCGCACAACGGAAGACCATTTTTCCGGTCGCTCTTATTGTGGGATGGGATTTATGTTGGTAAAATATGGCGTTTTTGAAGCTATAGACTATCCGTGGTTCGCACACCTTTTTATGAATTCACACCGAATATGGCGGAAATTGTGTAAGAAGATGTTTATTTTCGTATGAAAGCCTCAAAAAAAGGTTATGAGATTATGGTTGACCCAACAGTGTTTGCAGGGCATCAGAAATACCTTTTTCCGAAAGCGGCATGATTCTATTGATGATTAGGATTTTACATATTTTGATTGAGGATATTTGCATCTGCTTCAGACATATATTATTATGATTAATATATGCTTCTTACTGCTTATCTTATCTTGAACTACCTTCTGAAACCGTCAAAATAAGGAGGACTAATGCAAGAGCCTACTACCGTTACCTATGCTGCTCTGGCAATTCCATTAGGCGCAGCGCTTGGATTTTCAATTACCATTGAACGAATATTGGAGCTGCTTTCCAATGTTATGGATATTTTTTTCCCAACAAATAATGCGAATCTCATTCCATCGGGAAAAGAGGCGGATGATGCGCATAACGAAATGCTTAAAAAGCAGAATTATAACGCCATTCGAAAAGAAAATGAGAATGACTCTGCAAAAAAAATCGATGAGCTAACAAAAAGGATCGAGATTGAGACTGATCAGGCAAAGAGAAATGAACTGAAGAAAGAGCTTGCAGCTGCAGAAAAGGAATCACCATGGGATGAGAAACACCAGGGCATCGTCATACTGGTGCAAGATGCCACTGATCCTGATGAAGGTAATACGCTTAAACATTTCATAGCTCACGCAATTGGTTTTGCATTGGGAATACTATTTGCCCATTTCGCACAGATAAAACTGTTTACAGCTTTTATGACAGCATTGGGAAACCATGGTACGATTCCTATCTGGTTGGATTATATATTCACCGGTTTATTAATCGGAGGCGGGAGCGCACCGATTCATTTTCTCATAGGATTTATAACTCATCGGAAAATTGTTGATCCGGATAACGTTGAGACGAAGGACTCGATATCGCCGCAACAATCCTCACAAGGCACCGCAGTTACATCAACGGCTGTTTCCATAGCGCCGGATAACAGTCCTCCTTCTGCGGCACCGTCTGCGCCAGCTCTTATCATTACAAATCCTGGAACGGCAAACTGGATAGATATTCCCTATACAGGAGGAGTTGATGCAGTGGTTCTTGAATCGATTCACGTGCGGCAAAAGAAGCCGGATTCGATTTACTATCATCATACGGCGATGTCCTCTTCCAGTACTTTTGACGATGTGGTGAAAACAATAAAAAACCATACCGATAAAAATGGTAATCATTGGGTGACAGGGTACCATTGCGTAATCCTTTCTGACGGATCAATATCTCCGTTCTGCCGGTGGGACCGTTATGGCAATCACGCAACAGGGTATAATATGAACTCCCTGGGAATAGCATTCAATGGTAATTTTGAAACGAATCCGAAAATTCCCTTTTCCAATCCGGATGGAAGATGCGGAGAGCCTCGACCGACTGAAGTACAGCTGGTATCAGGAGGCCGGATTGTCGCACTCTGGTCTTTGGTGTATGGAATTCCCTGTGATTTCAATAGATCGATTATGCCGCATAATAAAGTTTCAGATAAAACATGCCCGGGAACACAGTTTCCGTATGATCAATTCAAGCGCATAGTCGAAGACTTCATCACCCAGTGGAACAAATCGCCGACGGTTATGGAAAAAATAGAACAATTTAAAATCAAACCATTCGTTTTCGATAAAGGATGGGGGGCATAAACATGGATGAACTCTATAAAACAACGGTTTTCTTTACTCTGGTTCTTGCACTGGCATTAGTCATCGAACGTGCTCTTGAAGTGGCAAAAGCGCTCTATGATCTGCTCGACAGCAGATACGATTTGCATAAATATTGGACGAAAAGAGCAAAAATGATGCAGAAAAAAGCAAATGAAACATTAGGGACCCTTGAGTATGTTGATCCAGCGGCTATAGGCTTCATTTTAAACAAGCTTGATGATCGATTGGTATCGAACCAGCGGAATTCGAATAACACGGTACCTGTTTTATCAGGAGATTTGGTCAGGGCTGCTGCCATTAAAATCATCAGTAAGTGCATAGGCATTGTGTTCGGCATTATCATAGCCTTTATTTTCCAGATAAATTTAATTGCGATGTTACGGGATGCGAATGCAACATCTCTGCCAGCCTGGAGCCCCCAGGTGGTGTTCCAAACTGCGCTGACGGGAACAATAATCGGATTGGGTACCGGACTTGTGCATAAGTTCATACGAGCCATTGAAGATAAAAGGGATAAAAAACGAACTCAAAATGGAGGGTTGAATGGATAATACGTTCCTTTCCGTTCCGATCGATCTGCTCTTTGCCGCAGCTATATTCATCATTGCAGGGATTCTTTTCTTGCTGTTTCGGATGAATTTGATTTCACCGAAGAACACACCGTATGTCATACTTGCCATCACCAGTGCTTTCGGGTTGACTCTGTGGCGTTC
>JAFGJC010000035.1 GCA_016929305.1 candidate division CSSED10-310 bacterium
GATGGAGGAAGGTCTCCGGTTCGCTATCCGGGAAGGCGGAAAAACCGTCGGCGCTGGCGTCGTCAGTAAAATTATCGAATAATTTTTAAAAATAGGACTTGCAATGAGAGATAATATTCAGTTAGCATGTAGGGTTTGCAAACAGCGGAATTATGTCACAACCAGAAACAAGAAGAAAACACCAGACAAATTAAACGTGAAAAAATACTGTCGGTTTTGTCGCAAACATACGGAACATAAACAGGTTAAATGATTTTTAACGGGAGATGAATAGAAACTTGATCGTGTTATTTCGGCTAGGCCAGTAGCTCTAATGGTAGAGCGCCGGACTCCAAATCCGGAAGTTGGGGGTTCGAGTCCCTCCTGGCCTGCCATTCATTTCACATACGAAACAGGTAAAAAACCATGAAAAATGCCCAAGACAACAGCAAACTCAAACAAAAAACAATAAAACACACCAAACCCAAAACAAAAAAGAAATCTGGTGGTGTTTTTTCCAACTGGTTTAAATTTTTGAGTGAAGTGAAGACCGAAATGAAAAAGGTGACATGGCCGCCAAGAAGAGAAATCATCAGCTCAACATCCGCATTGATCGTCGCAACGGTTCTTATTGGATTGTTTCTTGGAGTGGTTGATGTGGTTCTGGCGAATGGTGTTCAACCGGCACTCGCAGGAAATGCCGGTATTATGACACTGATTACGGTTGCACTTTTCGTTTTTATATTCATCTGGGTTTATCGGTCTAATTAGCTGAACGAAAGCAGGGAAAAATCCGAACGAAGTGAAAGGTATTTGTTGTGGCTAAAAAATGGTATGCAGTCCATGTATATTCGGGATTTGAAGAGAAAGTAAAAGCTCATCTGGAACAGCAGATCAAAACCCATAATTTGGAGGATAAGATCGACCAAATTTTGATCCCTATGGAAAATGTTGTGGATTTTAAACGCGGCAAACGAGAAATAACTCAAAAAAGTTTTTTCCCCGGATATGTACTGATTCACATGGAAATGGATGACAATTTGTGGTTTATGGTAAAAAATACACCCAAAGTCACGGGTTTTATTAGTTCGGGTTCCAAACCCGCACCACTTTCAGATCAAGATGTAGAGAATATTTTGAAACAAATGCAGGCGGGTATTGAAAAACCGAAACCACGGATTCGCTTTCAAAAAGGGGAGCGAGTGCGAATTACAGAGGGTGCCTTTGCGAATTTTAACGGTGTTGTCGAGGAAGTGAATCAAGAAAAAAGCAGATTGAAGGTTATGGTGAGTATTTTTGGCCGCGCGACGGCTGTTGATGTAGATTTTTCACAGGTTGAGAGCGCATAAGTAACAATGGTGAGATCACTATTCAGTTAGCTCGGAGGTTCATATGGCAAAAAAAGTTGTTGCCCAAGTTAAATTGCAATGTCCTGCCGGACAAGCAACACCTTCTCCACCGGTAGGTCCTGCCTTGGGTCAGCATGGTGTTAATATTATGGAATTCTGCAAAGCATTTAATGCACGGACCCAGGGCATGGAATCTGGTATGGTAATTCCTGTTGTGATTACAGTCTATGCTGATAGATCGTTCACATTCATCACGAAGACGCCACCCGCTTCCGTTTTGCTCAAACAGGCTGCAGGAATCGCAAAAGCATCCCAAAAACCGAAACAGGAAAAAGTCGCTAAAATTACGCTTGCACAGGTAGAGGATATTGCCAAAAAGAAAATGCCGGATTTGAATGCAATAAACTTGCAGGGAGCTGTTCAGATTATTTTAGGAACAGCCCGAAGTATGGGGATTGAAGTCGAAGAATAACAGGCCGCTGTGGAAGTTCATCCTTTAAAGGTGAACGTTGACCACAGTATTGAGGAGGGAAAAATGGCCAAACGAGGAAAGAAATACCGCGAGGTGAAGGAAAAAGCCAAACAGAAGGATAGCTATGAAATATTGGAAGCTGTGGAGTTTCTGAAAGCGAATTCCGTCACAAAATTTGATCAGAGTGTTGATGTAGCGATGAGACTTGGTGTCAATCCTCGTCATGCTGATCAAATCGTCAGAGGTACGGTGGTTTTGCCCCATGGCACAGGTAAAACAAAACGTGTCATCGTATTTGCGCAAGGTGAGAAGATAACGGAAGCCCAAGATGCAGGTGCTGATGCCGTCGGGGGGGAAGATTTGATCGAAAAAATTCAAGCCGGATGGCTCGACTTTGACGTTGCCGTTGCGACACCGGATATGATGAGTAAAGTCGGTCGCCTCGGAAAGGTGCTCGGTCCAAGAGGAATGATGCCCAATCCCAAAACAGGTACCGTCACTTTTGAAGTTGCAAAAGCCATCGATGAGATCAAAGGGGGAAAAATTTCGTTTCGCGTAGACAAAGCCGGTATTATTCATGCGCCTGTCGGAAAGCTCTCTTTTGAAGCTTCTAAGCTGTACGATAATGCTAAAACGCTGATCGAACGAGTTATCAAACTCAAACCCTCAACCGCTAAAGGCACATATTTAAAGAGTATAACTCTGACCTCAACAATGGGTCCGGGTTTAAAAATTGACATTCCTCATGTCGTAAGTTTGTTCCGATAGAACACGACGAATCTAGAAAGGAATCGGGACATGAAACGGAATGAAAAAGAACAAGTCGTCGCTACATTGCAACAAGAATTCATGGATGTTAAATCAGCGGTCTTGCTGGATTATAAAGGGTTGAATGTAGCGGAAATAACAGAGCTGAGAAACAAACTCAGGGAATCAGAAATCGATTTTAAGGTGATTAAAAACACGCTTTCGAAACTTGCTGCTAAAGGCACCGATATGGAAAAGCTGGAAAGCTGTTTTATCGGACCGACGGCTGCCGCTATCAGCAAAACAGACCCTGTCGTGGGGATAAAAGTACTCAATGATTTCATAAAAAGTAATCCCAAACTGGAATTCAAGGGAGCTGTAGTTGAGGGCGCGTATTTTAAAAAAGAGGATGTCGCTAAATTGGCAGATTTGCCGTCGCGAGAAGTGCTCCTTGCTCAATTCCTGGGAACGTTACAAGCTCCTGTTTCAACCTTTGTAAGATTAATGTCTGGTACGATCTCGGGCCTACTCAATATATTGAACGGAATTAAATCCTCAAAAGAGGGGAATTAATTTTCTATATATATTTTAGGACGAATAAATTTCATCGTTTGTGGAGGATAAGTAAATGGCATCGATTACGAAAGAACAATTTCTGGAATATGTTGACAATTTAACCGTTTTGGAGTTGTCACAGCTGATTAAAGATATGGAAGAGCGCTATGGCGTTTCAGCCGCGGCACCGGTTGCTGTTGCTGCTATGCCGGGTGCAGCTGCCAGTGAAGCTCCGGAAGCCGAACAAACAGAGTTCACCGTGAACCTGATTTCTTTCGGCGATAAAAAGATCCAGGTCATTAAAGCTGTTCGAGAAATTACCGGTCTGGGTCTCAAGGAAGCGAAAGATCTCGTAGACAGCGTTCCAAAACCCATTAAAGAAGCTGTAAGCAAAGACGAAGCTGAATCAGTTAAAGCGAAACTGGAAGAAGCTGGCGCTCAAGTGGAGGTCAAATAATTTTTCTTTTTAATAAGAAATATTTACAGAGTGAGTCCATCCACCGCATAAATTCGGTGGGTAACATTATATGTCCATTTCACCATAAGGAAGGGATTCTGTGGCACAGCAAAAAATAGCGTCCCAGCCTATTGTTGCGCCTAGAATCAGGCGAGATTTTTCAAAAATCGGCTCGATTATCAATGTTCCGCATTTGTTGGAAATCCAACAAACATCATTCGACCGCTTTTTGCAAATGGATATGCTCCCTGATGATAGACAAAGAATAGGTATGCAAGATGTTTTCGATGATGTCTTTCCTATTGAAAATTTCAACAAAACTGCATCGCTTGAGTTTGTTGCTTATGAGATTGGTACCTGGGAATGCAGTTGCAGCAAACTCAAAGGAATGCAAAATCGCTACAGGTGGCGATGTGAGTGCGGGCACCATGAGGGTATCGGTGATCTGTTAAAATTACGCGAAATGGGCCAGGATCCGGGCACCTGTGAAATGTGTGGCGGCGTTCCTAAATACATTACTTGCGTACATTGTGAAAAACGAGTCGAATTGAAAATGAAATACACGACCGATGAGTGTCGGCAACGCGGTATGACGTTCTCAGCTCCACTGAAAGTGATTGTGCGTCTGGTTGTCTGGGATGAGGATACTGATTCTGATGTCCGAACCATTCGTGACATAAAAGAACAGGAAGTATATCTTGGTGAAATCCCACTCATGGCAGATTTGTCTATTGATCGAAATGGACGCATTGTCGTTGGGGATAAGGGCACTTTCATTATCAATGGAACGGAGCGTGTCATTGTCAGCCAGATGCATAGGTCACCTGGTGTCTTTTTTAAACATGACAAGGGTAAAGGACATGTAAGCGGTAAACTTCTTTACTCCGCTCGTGTCATCCCTTATCGGGGAGCTTGGATTGAGTTTGAATTTGATATCAATGATATTCTGTTTGTTCGTATCGACAGAAAACGAAAACTGCTCAGCACAATTCTGTTGCGTGCTCTTGGGTACGAAACAGACGAAGAAATACTAAAACTCTTCTATACACCCGATACTATGAGGAGAGAAGGTGATTTCTATTTTCGGGAAGTCAGCGATAATCTCGTCGGTGAGCGTATTCCTTGGGATGTCCCTGATCCTCAGAATCCAAAGAAAATGATATTGAGGATGGATAAAAAATTCACAAAGAAAACCGTTCGTGATTTAAAAAAAGCCGGTGTTGAAACCCTTAAATACAAATCGCAGGATCTTATTGGCAAGATCACCCTTTCAGATATTGTGGACATGGAAACAGGGGAGATTGTCATTGAATGCAATGAAGAGATCAGTTTCGATAACGCCGCTCTGCTCGATGACCTAAAAATCGAAGAATTGGAATTGGTTTCAGTTGAGACGTCACCGGTTGGTGCTTCTCTTCATGCCACTCTTGCCAAAGATAAAATTACTTCCCGAGAAGAAGCGCAAATTGAAATTTATAGACGGCTCAGACCCGGCGACCCGCTCACACCGGAAAGTGCTGCCGGTTTGTTTGAACGGTTGTTTCACAATCCCAAACACTATGATCTTTCTGAAGTTGGCCGTTTGAAACTGAATAAAAAAATAGGCATGGATGTCCCCATTAATCAACGGACACTCCTGCCGGATGATATTGTTGGTGTGGTTCGTTACCTGTTGAATTTGAAGAACGGTAAAGGATCCATTGATGATATTGATCATTTGGGTAACCGTCGTGTTCGTGCTGTTGGCGAATTACTTCAGAATCAGTTTCGTATCGGTTTAGTACGAATGGAGCGAGCAATTCGTGAAAGAATGAGCATTCAGGATCTGACAGCCGTAATGCCGCATGATCTTATCAATGCCAAACCCGTTTCTGCGGCTTTGAATGAATTTTTCGGTTCCAGCCAGTTGAGCCAATTTCTTGATCAGACCAACCCGCTTTCTGAGTTGACACATAAACGGCGCTTGTCGGCGTTGGGACCAGGCGGTTTGTCACGGGAACGTGCTGGATTCGAGGTCAGAGATGTTCACTCAACTCATTATGGCCGTATTTGTCCTATTGAGACGCCGGAAGGACCTAATGTTGGTCTGATTGTATCACTTTCTACCTATGCAAGAGTTACTTTGCATGGATTTATCGAGACACCGTATCGCAAAGTCGGCAATGGGCTGGTGACCAGTGAAATTGTTTATCTGACAGCTCTCGATGAAGACCGCGAATTCAATGAACTTGGCGGTAGAAAATATTTTATCGCGCAAGCGAGTAGTCCCATGGATGCAAAGGGTATCCTGAAGGGCGACCGAATTGCATGTCGCTATGGCGGAGAACCCAAGCTTGCTCCTCCCTTGGATGTCGATTTCATGGATGTGAGTCCGAAGCAGCTGGTGTCTGTATCGACGTCATTGATACCTTTTTTGGAACATGACGATGCGAACCGGGCATTGATGGGTTCCAACATGCAGCGTCAGGCTGTTCCTTTATTGCTTACTGAAGCTCCCGTTGTTGGTACGGGTATGGAGCATCTGGCTGTCAGAGACTCAGGAATTGTCATTCGGGCAAGACGCGCTGGAATAATTGAAGCGGTGAATGCAAATCGTATTATTCTGCGATCGGAGGAAGAGCTCGATCCAAATGCACCGACAGTGGAATCACCGGTCGAAATTTATTCACTGACAAAATTCAAACGCTCCAATCAAAATACTTGTATCAATCAAAGACCAATCGTTCGAAGGGGTCAGCGTGTCAAGGCCGGACAGATCATCGCCGATGGTCCTGCAACTGATCACGGCGAACTGGCACTTGGTAAAAATGTGCTGGTAGCATTTATGCCGTGGCGTGGTTTTAACTTTGAAGATGCTATTCTGATATCGGAAAAAGTCGTCAAAGAAGATCTTTACACATCGATCCATATTGAGTCTTTTGAAATTGAAGCTCGGGACACCAAACTCGGAACGGAAGAAATCACCAGAGATATCCCCAATGTTTCCGAAGAACAACTAAGGAATCTCGATGAAAGCGGTATAACTCGTATTGGTGCGGAAGTAAAACCTGGAGATGTCCTTGTCGGAAAAATTACACCCAAGGGTGAAACTCAATTAACTCCAGAAGAAAAACTGCTTAGAGCGATATTTGGTGAAAAAGCGGGCGATGTTCGGGATGCATCGCTGACCGTACCCCCTGGAATTGAAGGAACCGTTATCGATGTCATGGTTTTTTCGCGTAAAGGTGTTGAGAAAGATGAACGGTCCCGCATGATTGAAGATGACCAACTCGCACGGTTGCGCAAGGATTATGAAGATGAGGAAACGATTATCCGGGATGAGGAAATCAATAAGATCAAAAAAGTCTTCATAGGTAAAAAGATCAGTGAGGATTTCTATGATCCGATCAGTGGCGAACTGCTGTTCAAACAAAATGATATCATCACGGTAAAATCGATCACTCGAGTTCCGGACATCTTGGTGGAACGAATTCCAATCATTCAATTTGCGCAGGTGACACCGGAAATAGAACGGATTAAACGTCGTACGGAAGAGCAGATTGACGTTATTAAAATGATTTTCGATGAAAAGGTACTGCGTCTTCAGCGTGGTGATGAACTGCCTCCAGGTGTTGTCAAACTCGTAAAAGTCTTTATTGCTGTTAAACGAAAACTGCAAGTCGGCGATAAAATGGCGGGACGTCATGGCAATAAGGGCGTTATAAGTAAGATTGTTCCGGAAGAAGATATGCCGTTTCTCGACGATGGTACACCTGTAGAAATTGTCTTGAATCCTTTGGGGGTTCCGTCACGAATGAACGTGGGTCAAATCCTGGAGACGCATCTGGGTTGGGCATCCAAAGAACTCGGAAAAAAGATAAGCCGGTTAGTGAATTCGCAACAGAAGCAAACATTGGCTGAAATGAGGGCGCTATTCAAAAGAATATTTAAAAAATCCACAATCGGCACCACGGTTGATCTACTTTCTGAAGACGAGTTGCTCCAGATGGGCCGTGAGTTATCCCAAGGCGTCTATATGGCGACACCTGTTTTCGATGGTGCGAATGAGGGTGAGATTCATGAGTGTTTTGATTTGAGCGATCTACCATTGGATGGAAAAGCAGTGCTTTACGATGGCTATACCGGTGAAGCTTTTGATCAACCAGTTACTGTCGGTTATATCTATATGATGAAACTCGCTCATTTAGTAGACGACAAAATCCATGCGCGATCCATTGGTCCATATTCATTGGTGACACAACAACCGCTGGGTGGCAAAGCGCAATTCGGTGGTCAAAGATTTGGCGAAATGGAAGTGTGGGCTTTAGAAGGTTATGGCGCAGCATATACACTCCAGGAAATGCTCACCGTGAAATCCGATGATGTTCTGGGCAGAACAAAAATTTATCAGGCTATAGTCAAGGGCGAAAGTATGCTCGATCCAGGAACACCTGAATCATTTAACGTTCTCGTAAAAGAGTTGCAGGCCCTTGGCCTTGATGTAGAGCTTTTGGATTCTTTGAAATTAAATACAGAAGCAGAATCTGTATCTGGGGAGTCTGGCGAGGATTTAGCCCTTGATGATTCTGAAAAAAATTTTGAAGAAGACATAATGAACTAACCTAAATAATAAGGGAGGTACGGCTTTGGAAGATATATATAATCTCTTTGAAAAGCCGCGGGATACCCAAAAGTGGGATTCAATAAAGATCAAAATCGCCTCACCCGAGAAAATACGGGAATGGTCTCACGGCGAGGTAACAAAACCGGAAACCATCAATTATCGTAC
>JAFGJC010000002.1 GCA_016929305.1 candidate division CSSED10-310 bacterium
ACATGTTGATGATCTTTCCTTTCCTACGATCAATCATTTCCGGCAGTACGAGATGTGTTAGGTGAATTGTACCCAACAGATTAATACGAATATTTCGGATCCATTCCCGAGTGTTATTTTCATGAAACCTTCCGATAGGGGGTTGAATCCCTGCATTATTGATCAGGATATCAATCTGATAAAAGCGATTTTTTATTCTCTGAAATGCAATCTCCAACTGTTCAGGATCCGAGATATCGACAGGAATTATTAAAGAGTTGGAATCGTACTGCCGGATCAGTTCAGCGGTTTCTTCAAGCTCTTCAACAGTGCGTGATAAAAGTGCAATGGTCGCTCCTTCTTTCGCAAGGTTAACTGCTGAAACCTGGCCGATTCCACGACCGGCACCTGTAAGGATGATTGTCTTGTTCTGTAGCAACAATTTTTCCAAGTTATTAAATAAATAATGAGGAATTGAAGGGAGAAGTTACTTATCTAGATTTTTAATGTACATGTCGGGGGTATCGAAGGCGATCACATCGGCATAGTCGCAAATACCATAAAGAGGGATGTCCTTCTTTAATAATAACGGAAAGATATCTTTACCGAAATCTGAGAATCCATGAGGAATATAGTTCAGGATCTCCGGTTTCAGGTAATAGATGCCGGCATTCACCCAATGGCTGGATGTTTCACCCTCCTTTGGTTTTTCAATGAAAGAGGTAATTCTGTGCATGGAGTTGAAATCTGCAACACCGCTTGTTGAAATGTCGTCCCGATAATGGAAAGCGATGGTTGCGATGGCATTGGTCTGCTCTGATTTAACTACAAGTGATTTTAGGTTGAAACTGGAAAGGTTATCCCCATATAGGACAAAAAATGGTTCCTGATTTCGCCCATCTTTAACTATGTTGTCTTGTTGACAAGAGGAAGGACGGTATTTCCAGATGTCTTCGGCGATCTTTCTGACCGCTCCGGAAGTCCCGTGCAAATAATCTTCTTCCATATAGGTGATATTCACGTTCCATTTTGACCCATCCCCAAAATGATCCAAAATGATCTTTTTCAAGTGGTATACATTGATATAAATCTCTGAAATCCCGTATTTCTTACACAGTTCGATAGTATGTTCCAGGATGGGTTTACCAGAGACCTTGATCATGGGTTTTGGAATCGCACCCAGTAAATTGCCTAACCGCTCTGCTTTTCCTGCAGCAAGAATAACAGCTTTCACACGATGTTCCCCTTTTTCAGTTCATTCCTGATGTAGTCTATCGATGTCTGCAGTCCCTCTTCCAGGCTTATCTTTGGAGACCAACCAAGATTGGATGCTGCAGTGATATCCGAAAGATTCGCAATAGCTTCTCCTGGAAGATCCCTGAGATAGGTGGGTTGTAATCTGGAATTTAAGAGTCCGGCTATCAAATAATAGATTTCGTTTATTGAGTAATTCCGTCCGCTTCCCAGATTAAACGTTTTCCCGTCAGTGCGTTGGTCCTCCATGCATTGAATATGGAAATCATTTATATCATCAACATGGATAAAATCCCTGCGTTTCTCCCCATTACCAAAGATAGTGGGTTGATTTCCAGTTAAAAGATTTATAATAAAGGCGCTAAAAACGGGAGGAATGGTTCTTCTGTAATCCTGGCGTGGTCCGTATACACAAAAATATCTCAAGGCCGTGAATGTCATATTGTAAAATCTTTCAAATCCCTGAGCTAAAAGCATGGAAGATGTTTTACTTAATGCATAGAAACTTTGAGGCTTGACATCCCATTCCGGAGTTGGCAGGAGTTCGCTTCCTTCATAGAGCGCAGACGATTCTGCATAAATTACTTTCCGTACTTTAGCTACTCGTGAAGCGTCAAAAACATTTACAGTACCTGTAACATTTATATCCACAGTCTCAATCGGATCAACCTGACAATCGTTGATGCAGTTTTTTGCGGCGAAATGAAACACATAGTCAATATCGTTGAAAAGTGGGTAAATACTTTTGTCCCGTATGTCGAGCTGATGAAAATCTACTCCTTCAGGAACTTGTTCAACGACTCCATAGGAGAGATTGTCAATTCCTACAATACGATATTTTTTCTCCTTTAACAACCTGTCTGCCAGGTTTGAGCCTACAAATCCGGCTACACCGGTAATTAGTACCTGAATCATAAAGATTCTTGACTAGAAATTAGCCATCGTTTTCACTCCCTCGAAATCAAAACGAAAGTCCATGTATTTCAGACCTTCTTTTTCCATAATGGAGCGAAGTTTTTTTCTTTCTCCATTCCGAACGCAGAAGAGGAGGAATCCCCCACCACCGGCTCCCATAATTTTTCCACCCAATGCACCATTTTTCATACCTATCTCATACCATTTGTCGATATTTGGATCACTCATTCTGGTTGAAATGGTTTTCTTAATATGCCAATGTTCATCAAGTAATTTCCCAAATAAATTAATGTTTCCAGTCACAAGTGTTTTATGTATTTCGACGCCGATTTCTTTGATTTGATGCATTGCTTGAATTGCACTTTCAATATTATCGCTAGCTTTCTGGCTCTGTTCCTTTAAGATATTGTTTGCATCTCTTTGAATTTTAGTATAAAACATAAGGAGCCTGTTTTCAAGCTCATAAATGGTTTCTTGGTTTATATTTACCGGGTTCACTGTTACTCTACCAAGTCGATCAATTTCCAGTTGAATAATTCCCCCAAACGCTGCTGCATATTGATCCTGTTTTCCGATTGGTTTTCCAATAAGGTCAATTTCAATCTTGCAAGCTTC
>JAFGJC010000362.1 GCA_016929305.1 candidate division CSSED10-310 bacterium
GCAAAGTGGATGTGGCGGATATATTTTTTGAGGCTATTAAAGTACTCATTGAGATTGCCGCCCAACTGGATCACATGGCTGGTGTCGTAAGTAATACCGAACTGCCCGTTCAGGTCGTCAATTCTGTCGGTAAGCTTGAGCACAGTATCAAGATTGCCGATGGCCAAATATGGCTCCCCTGTATCATTAAAGAACTCCAGGGTTATTTCCGGCTGCCAGGATTCACCGCCAGATGCAGCATACAAGCATAACTGGCGCAAAGAATCGGCAAATCTGTCCAGATAGGAATCAAGATCATTCCCGGCAGCAGTTTTTGGGCCGCTGAGGACAAGCATTTTCTTCGCACCACAGGCATAGCAGTAATCGATAAATTTGCAGCATAAATGGATCGCTTCATTCCTGTTTTGCAAATCCGCGCTGCCCAGGTCGAGCAGATCGCGCTTGATCGCGAATCCGGGATGCAGAACTGGTTCAATGCCAAGATCAGCCAGCTTCTGGCCTATCACTTCATAATCAGAGGCATCGCCTTCATAATAAAACTCCAGAACATCATACATCCCGCTTTCAGCTAATTTCTCAAATGAGAAAAGTAAAGCGCCGAGATCTTCTCTGGAGTCAGGATAAAATGGCGATGATACCAGACCTTTTTTCAAAATGAACCTCCGGTCTTGATGAGGGCTAAGCGGATTATAATATCTTGTCAGCTCGACAATAATGTATATTCACTTGGTTTGACGGTCAGCAAACCTACATGGTTGTAGATGATTGCCTGCCCTCTGGCGATATCTTTGCTTCTGATACATTCAAGCAGTTCGTCGTGTTCTTCACCGGAAACCTCATTGATTTGCGGTTTGGTGCGGATTGACTCGGTAGCCCAAATTAGCTTGACAAAATCCCGGACCTGACCCAGCAGCTTAATCAGCATCATGTTCTGGCTGAAGTCAGCTAGTAGACGGTGGAACTCATTATCATTCTTGCTTATTTCATCAATATCGCCAATATCAACAGATCTTTTAAAAAGGCTGTTGACTTCGACCATTTTTTGGAAATTCTTTTCAGTCATATGCCTGACGCAGTCCCTCACCGCCAGCACTTCCAATGAACAGCGGACATCTAGAATATTGTTAATATCATCTTCCGTCAGTTCAATGCAATATACTCCCCTTCTGGGCAAACTGATTATAAAACCGTCGATTATCAGCTGATTGACAGCCTCCCTGACCGGAGTCCGGCTGATCTGCAGCTCTTCAGCGATCAGATCCTCACGAATTCGCGCACCGGGAGCAATTTCCGTTGTCAGGATTCTGCGTTTTATTTCATCATAAGCAAGACTCTTCAAGCTCTTGGTTTTAATAACATCACCTTCTATGCACTTTTCTGCACTTATTATAAAATATAAAATATAATATTTCTACTGGCAAATTAATTTGGTGCTTAATAATTTTAACTTAATTGCAGATAATGCAATAATTTTCAATCTGTAAGAGCTATCCTTGATCATTAATTATCATTGAAATGTTTAAAGAAGAGTTTTCATTTCATCAGATGGTTGATTCAAAATTAAGTTTAATATTAGCTCTACTCAATTTCCTTAAATTTCTTAAAATCATTCAAACTAATCTTAATTGAGTCTTCATATTGATTCACTCACTTATTTTAAACGAAGGATATCGCTCAATTTCTCTTATTATTTTACTTCTAATAATTTCTCTGACATTATTTTCTATTTTTTTCGTTCGGATATCCCAATATTGTTCTGGTAAATATTGTCTGATCAATGCTAATGGAATTTCTTGGCTTGACAAGTTTTCAATAAGTCTAACTATTGCCTCTTCAACTTCAGGTTCATTGAGATAATATCTGCATCTATCGGAAAAGCTGAATAATCTTGCTGTTTTTTGCTCTCTTTCGCTGCCATGATAATAATTTTGCCAGTATTTCGGTTTATTAATCATTACTGAATCTAGATTTTCACTAAAACAGGATAGTGATCTGTCTCCATCATTTACAATCAATATTGACTCCATATGTTCAAGTGCAACCAAAGCTTCCCGCAAAGCAAAGGTTAAAGCTGGTCCAACCTTCAATATAGCTATACCATCCTCAGCCATTTGGTGCAAATGAGAAGCCTGCTGATAATCTGTAGAATGACCTTCTAAAACCAACTGTTTATTCTGTCGAACATATTTAGTAATTTCAGCAGCATCAGTTCGTCTATATTCCGTTACAGTTCGATCTGAAAATTCAACTCCAGGCTGAACAACAACAGCAATAACCCGATTAAATGAGTCTCTGTATTTTGACTGTTTAAAAACATCATTGAATATTTCCATAGTCATCTTAAGTTCAGATAAAGGTGTCACATGGAAAGCCTCTTCTTCGTAAGCACCTCCCGGTATAGGTACTTCACTACCAATTACATATACCGGATGAATCAGGCTGGTTTTACCTTCAACCTGCATCTTTTTGTAGGTCTCTTCTGCTGTTGTAAAAAGTATTTCTGATCGCTTGGCTATTTCGCTCAGCTTCAGCTTCTGGTTTGTTGGATCGGAGCCAAGACGCATACTAGTATCTAAATGTATTTTGCTGAATCCAGCTTCAACATATTGACGTATCAATTCACAAGCCTTTTCCATCGCTATTTCAGCACTGTCATTTTTCCAAACAAGAGGACCCAGATGATCTCCTCCCAATACAAGTCTGTCTCTGGGCAAGCCTGCGTCATCCGCCAAACTATAGACAAATTCTGCAAATTGAACTGGATTCATTCCAGTATAACCGCCAAACTGGTTGACCTGATTAGAAGTAGCTTCAATCAATACAAGAGAGTTGTCTTTTCTACCTTTATTGATAGCAGCTTCCAGGACAAACTGATTCGCACTGCATACAGAACATATACCAAGTGCTTTTCCCTCTTTATGTTTATTAACAAGTGATTGTAGCGGATGAATTTGAGTCATATCATATCTCCAGTAAACTATATTATTTGTTCATTAAGTTTTTTGCCCAGTAAGAAATCGACCATATTCACTGCTGCTCTTTGGGCGACCAGTGAAATTTCTCTATCAGCCAGTCCAGCCATGTGGGGGGTAAGCAGAACATTAGGCAAATCAAATAGTCCGCTACTGTATAATGGTTCTGTTTCAAAAACATCCAACGCAGCTCCGGCAATTATTCCATTTTGCAGTGCCCATATCAAAGCCTCGGTATCAATTATCCCTCCCCGCGACGGATTTATCAGCACAGCATCTGATTTCATTTTTTTGAATTCATTATGGCTGATCATATGTCTGGTTTCCTCAACAAGCGGACAGGTAAGGACTATAATGTCAGAAGAGCTGAGCAAATCTTCTCTGCTAACATATGTAATGTCATATTTTGCTGCAATTTTCGGATCTCTTTTGCGGCTGTCAGAAATCAAGGTCATATCAAAACCTTTCGCTCGCCGGGCAACTGCCTGACCAATCGACCCCAGTCCAATTATTCCCATCTTTTTTTCACTGACCGCGATTCCCATTTTAACCTCATCACACCACTTGCCTGACCTTATTGATTTGTCACCCTCATTGATTCTCCGCATCAATGCCAATATCATACCCCAGGTAAAATCGGCAACCGCATTGTAGTTCATCCGCTGTACATTGCTTACTTGAATTTTGTTAGCGCGAGCTGCATCAAGGTCAATATGATCATACCCCGAGCAGTTTAGGGAAATATATTTAAGCCCTCTGGCCTGTGATAAAAACTGTTCGGTTAAAGTTATATCCGCGCCACTTATCATGCCTTCAGCACCGCCCATATCGTTCC
>JAFGJC010000363.1 GCA_016929305.1 candidate division CSSED10-310 bacterium
CTCGGTGTAAGGGGCAATACCAAACCCCATTCTACCAAAAAAATTGCTGCCGAGTTTTCCGAAAGCCCGCCCGCCTCCTAGGCTGAGACTGCCCAAAGGCAGCACTTTCGCGGTCGGAATTGTAAAAAGACGCCCCGGGTCATTCACTTTTGTTATGTTCTGCGTGGTTTCTGTTTCTGCCAATGCCGATGTAAAAAGCATTAAAGAAACAATTCCGCAAAATAAGCTGATGTGGTTATTGATAGACTTCATTTTTCCACCTCTTAATCTAAGTTTCTGAAATCAACTATTCTGACTATATTCCATCAGAGCCTAATCCAGCGGAATACTCTCAAAATTATTAAATAAGTAAAATAGATAGGTTTCAGTGAAAAATTACCCCGGGCAACAATGTCAAAAGGAATACGAATTTCTCTAATTGTTAAGTTCTTTTGCAGGAGAGCAGGTTCAACATTCAGTCGATCGCCAAATTCCTGATTGGAAATCGTTTGTTCCGATACATCGCTCAAAAAACCCGTCGAGTCGATCAAAATGTGTCTGTCATCGACGAGATCAGTAACAAAAATACTTTTATCCATGAGAGAGAGATTAACCTGGTTGATCCAAGTGGGTGCTTGGGGGCCTTGAACTGACGGGCAACCATCAGCAAGCAGGTGCAAGCGGTCATCTTAATCAAACGATGGGCCGTCAATTTAATTGTAAAAAGTATATGTTGGTCACATGCCATAGGTATTACTCACTGATCATTGTTTTCTGGCCTGTTCGGACAAATAAAATGTCTTTGATTGCGTATCTTTTCGAGTGCCCCTCCCGAACTCGATTTTGATTTGTTCATTCCTGCCTATTCAAGTGGAATACTCTTTAAAGTATGAAACAGATAAAATTGTGTTTCTTTATCTGCTATGTGAACTGAAAATGGATGGGAATATTTTCTGGTTTTTCGCGGTGATTGACATATCAATTCCATTTGATTTTCACCTTTTGGCAACGGAATCCTGGCATATGAGATGTGATACGGCAGGGTTTGCCAATTTCGGGTATCTGTTTTTTCGGAAAGTGCATTGGTGACCGAAAGCAGGGCACCGATATTTTCATTCTTTTTGCGAACAGCTTGTTCGGCAGCCTGTTTGATCGCCAGTCTGAGTATTGAGTTGGCCAATTCCCGGACCATTCGATCCTCAAGAACAGCAAAAGCAATGGCATTGATATTCTCGCTGACCTCCAGAGTATAACGGGCTGTGTTCACCACAATCTCAGCACTGCGATAGTAGGCTTCCCGTTCACGGTATTTCGGAAAAGCCACGCGTACAAATTTCAGATCTCCCAATCCGCCTCCGCCGGAACCACCATCCATCATGAATGGGAATGTTAATCCCATATCTTCATTCACAAAAGTGACCAGACTGCCCTTGCCCTTCACAATAAAAAAGTTAAGGCTCCATTCATCCTTTACCGGCCCAAGGCCATTGTGCCAAAAAAAGATGAGCTCACCTTGATCACGGACCTGATGTTCATATCTCAATCCATATTTTTTTTCATATCCCGCAAGGTCTTCTTTAAATCCATTCAAATAGGCGGTTCGCATCAAATCGTGGATGAGTTGTTTTGGGGGGTTGATTCCAAAATGCAGCGAATAGTCCTCCTCATACGCTTCAAGAGCGTTTCGGTAGGATATATAGGCGTTATTGACCTCAGTATTGGCCTCATACACAATGCCCATTAAATTCAGGATGAATGCATCGCGCTTGTAGCGGTTTTTACGCTTGGAATATCGGTCATTGAACTCGTTCAATTTGATATTCATCCTTCTGCATTCAATGAGTGACTCTTCTGACTTTCCGAGGAACAGATAATTGAGCGCTTTATAATAGTGTATCATCACAATCTCGAAATCTTCACCGCTATAGGGTTTGACATTTGGATTTGTGAAAAGGCCTGCGGCATCCAAAATAAAATTCTTCTGAAAATCTTCTGTAAAAAGATATGCCTCTTCAAAGAACTGATTGCTCTCCTCATATCTGCCTAACAATTGAATCACAACGCCTTTCTGGAGGAAATAGAGTAAACGATTTTTATCTTTGGCCGCTTTTTTATTCTTGTTCAGAACCCCATCTGCAGATTCAAAATTTCCCTGAACAAATTGCTGCTGAAATCGAATATTTTGCTCGTAAAATGTCGCGCAATTCAAAAGAAAAATTGTACAGACAAGAATCAGGCTGACTATGTACTTTCCGGAGATTATAAATCTAACCATAGTCCATCCTTTATTTTCAACAGACTCGAAAGCTCATTTTAAGGCAAGCGGATAAGCCATGAACCATCCTGAAACCACTTTTTTTCTAGATTTTCAAGAATCCCACCGATTTGAAGTGCACTCAAATAATTTTCAATCAGGTTATGGAGTTGAAACGCATTGGGCGGCAGTGTAATACCGATTGGTTCGATGGTAAATAGATCATCAAGTATTGCCAATCCAGAATCGGGATATCGCAGTAAGCTCAGTACGCAAATAGGAAAGTCCGCCAGCATGGCATCCACTTTGTTGTCAAGCACCAATTTGACTCCGGATTCATACTCTTTTGTCAGGACGAGTTTGACCTCCGGGGCCAATTCATGTAAAAACTGGTTGCTCGTTGAACCTTTCACAGTGGCGACCGATATTATGGGTCGGTTGAGTTCATCCATTTCATCCAGTGCCTCTATTCTTTTAGACTTTGCGAGAAGTGCTTTTCCGGATATCAGATAAGGCCCCACAAAGGAAGCCTTTATATTCCGTTCTGCCGTGATGGTCATTCCGGACAGGATTAAATCGATTTCACCCTTTTCCAGGGCCGGCAATAACTCAACAAATGTTTTTTCGACAAGCTTCAACTTGACCTGCATCACGTCTGCCAGCATTTTCGCCAATTCAATATCATAACCCATCAATTTTCCATCTTTGGATTTCATGGTAAAAGGTGGTTGACTGCCGCTCGTTCCCACTCTCAACTCACCATTTTTCAGTATTTTACTTAACACCTTCCCATCCTGGGGAAAAAGCAAAATCGGGATAAACAGAACAATCAGAAGTATGCTGATTTTTTTATGTTTGAATAACATAATTTTTATCCTCTGCCAATTGGCACTTTTCAGATACCATTCAGTTTTTAATGTATTTTTTGATTTTCTTTGATCCGATCCAGACTTTTTCATTGGTCTGGATATCCGTGAGTTCCATATCAATCTGATAAATTACCACTTTCCTATTGTCCAATTGATCGACAATTGAATCGATAACGCCTTGCAGCATTAAATCTGCACCCTTTTCAAGACCCCATTTCTTGATCGATTGTGTTGATGCAAATTCCTGTTGATCTGCACGTTCATCCCTGAGTTCTTCCCTGGCTTCACCGGCCTGGACAAGTCTCACCTTGCCCGAATTCACATAGGCCCGTTCTATATCTTTGATGAACGTTCCTGTGCTGATGATTTCATGGGTCTTGTTCTTTATCATGCCCACAATGACGGTCGGTTTTTTACTGTTGGCTTCGAAAAAATCAGTTAACCATCTTCTGGACAATCCATCATTGATCATTTCTTCTGCAACAAGCCGTGAATCGGTGTCATTCCATCTGCCACTTAGATCCATCTGTGTGGACTCGTCGAGCCGTTTCACCTGTCGGGTTGTACAGGCATTAATCAGCAGAATCAGAATGATCGAACTTACTATTCGGTATTTCATTAGAATCTCCTATCTGTTTATGATATTTGAATTTGTTGCCCTTTCTTGTTTTGGCATTAACCTGAATTATTCACAAATTCAATAATTGAAATGTTATCGATATGACAATCTGCCCAATCGTTGTCCTCACAGTAATCGGAATTGATATTGATCTGAGCAATACCTGTGATCTTCTTGCAGGAAGTCAAGCAATTTTACAAGTGCAAACGGCTGCTTGGATTTACGCCCTTTAATAATATTAAACAGCAGTACAATAATAGCGATTACCAGCAGAACATGAATGAATCCTCCCAGTACATGGCCGCTGAACATTGCTACCAGCTACAAAACACAAAGAATTGCAAATATAATCCAATAAGCACGTTTAGCTCCTTTCCGGCGACTGCATCTCCTTAGTCGTAAGAAATTATCAGTAAACAGATCTGATTTGGGTTCATTGGATTGACACCTTTTCATATCGACTTAATCCTTTTTCCTTGCCTTTGTATCAGGAGGATGATCTGTATCCTCCTCTGTTTTTGTCTATGGAACGGCTCCTTTCCTGATCTCCTTGATCTCCAGTTCCTCGTCTTTGATTGATTGCTTGAGCTGGTTTATCTTCTCGATCAGGCTTTTCACCTTCGGGTTCTGCCGGATATCCCCATTTTTTTCTGTGGTGATCTGGTTGCAGACTTCAATGCCCAATTCCTGAAACGTATCGTTCAGCAAATGATTAATGCTCCTCACATCCATCTTGCCCTTGCCGATCTTAAAGTATTTCTTGATTGTAGCTGCTGCGTCGGACAATTCGTCCTTCACTTTATTCTGAATTTTTTCCCAATTCGATGGCATACGTGTTTCCTCCTCATTCAAAATGAATATTATACGGCTGATCATCTGATAGCAAGGCGGTCTTTCCCCCAGCCGTATTCAGTTTCCTGTCTTTTACTCAAGCTTAACCTCTATGGCATTAAATTTTACATTCTCTTTCTTTGTACTCTTGAGATTGAGCATGCCATCATTAAAAGAAGCCTTGATTTTGTTCGTTCTCATACACCAAATATCAATTAAATAATAGAAACAAAGCTGAGCGAACCTGCATGTCCACTCGGCAAATAATATTATTATAAGTACAGCCAGCTTTCCTTGCTGTCCTAGAACGAAACATTTGAGGCTGTACGCATCGCTTCCGACAGATGAATAACCACATCAACGCGACGGTTGGCGGTACGACCTGCTTCGGTCTCGTTGCTGGCAATCGGCTTGCTTTCACCATACCCGA
>JAFGJC010000364.1 GCA_016929305.1 candidate division CSSED10-310 bacterium
AACACTGATGGAACGCGATGCTATTGTTCGGCTGTTGGATCGCTGTTTATATAGTGATAGTGTACTCGTCGCTATTGGTGATGAAACTGAAATACCCGAAATTAGTGAGATGAGTGTGGTAACATCAAAGTACACAATAGATGATAAACTGTCTGGTGCGCTTGGTGTCATCGGACCTAAGCGGATGCCTTATGAATTTGTGGTTTCATTAGTAAAATATATGGCTGATTTGCTAAGTATTATCATGAAAAATATTGATGATCCGGATGCAGAGTTTCATTCGTCAAGAATCTGAAAGGAAGACTCGATGGAATACCGAAAACCTCTTCCACTTGATGAAAATTATGGGGATTATGACGCTGGTGGTGAACAGGAAGAAAAAGAATCCGATTTTATTGATATCAGTTCGGATGATCTGGCAGATGTCGACGGTGATATTGCTTCCGCGTTGGCAGCTATTTCAAAAGTAAAATTTAAAAAACAATCTGAAGACGCTGATGAAGTTACTTTAGAAACTGATTTAGAAGAAGCCGAGGTGGTTATCGAGACAGAAGAGGAAGCCGATTCGGAACTGAGTGAGACAGAAGCGCAGACGACAGAATCAGCTACCGAAGAAAAAACTGTTTCGGAAAGCGCTTTGAAAACATCGAAAGATGCCATAATAAGATTGCAACGAATCGTAAGATCACTTCAGAGTAAAGTAAAAAATCTTCGAAAAAAATCAGAAGAGGATGCTCAGATAATATCCGAGTTGAATAAAAAAGCGGAGGAGTATCAAGGCAGTTGGGTGCGGGTTAATGCGGATTATCAGAATTTTCAAAAGCGAACGCGTACAAAAATGAAGGAATTTATCCAGCATGAACGGATGAATATCATCAGAGATTTGCTGCCGATCGTGGAGAATTTTAAGAGGGCTTTATTACAGCAGGAATCATCCGGATTCATGGAAGGAATGCAACTCATCTATCGGCAGACTGAGGAGTTATTATCAGGATGGGGAGTCAAGGAAATCCCTTCGAAAGGCGAAATTTTCGATCCCTTTATCCATGATGCCATTGATCGAATCGTAGTTGAGAATTCTGAGGACAACAATCGAATCATTGATGTTTTTGAGACCGGTTATTACATCGGTCAAAAAGTTTTGCGTCCGTCTAAAGTCATCGTCGGTTTCTACCCGGCAACTGTGAAAACTTCGGATACTTCATCGAAAGATGTTGACGAACAGCATGAAATGTCAGTAGAAGGGGATGAGAAGGAAGATCAATCTCAAGATACAGAAGGCGTTCAGGATGGGGATAAAGTTGATGTGATGGAACATAAAACCGATAGTGATGAGGAAGAGGAAACAGACATCAATGGCCTTGAAACTGAAAAATCAAAATAGTTTACTGTCAACGAATGATTTAACTGGCATTAAAATTTATTTTATATATAATATGGGTTCGGATAGTGCCTAGTTTATCAGGGAGGTTTGCAGAATGGGCAGAGTAATAGGTATCGACTTGGGAACAACGAACTCGTGTGTCGCGGTTATGGAGGGGTCTGAACCAATCGTCATTCCTAATTCTGAGGGGAGCCGAACGACACCTTCGATAGTAGCTATTACAGATGATGACGAACGTCTTGTGGGGCAAATAGCAAAACGACAGGCTATTACTAATCCAGAGAATACAGTGTTTTCAGTGAAGCGGTTGATTGGTCGGAAATTTGGTTCTGAGCAGGTTGAACGATTTTCGCAAATTGCTTCATTTAAAATTGTGGAAGCGCCCAACGGGGATGTTCGAGTTAAAATTCGCGGATCAGAGTATACACCTCAGGAAATATCAGCGATGATTCTTCAACGAATGAAGCAGACCGCTGAGGATTATTTAGGAGAACAAGTGTCTGAAGCGGTTATCACCGTTCCGGCATATTTTGATGACGCACAAAAACGTGCCACCAAAGATGCTGGGAAAATCGCTGGTTTGGAAGTGCTCCGGCTAATACCAGAACCTACAGCAGCATCACTTGCCTATGGTTTGGGAGAAAGAAAAAGTCAGAAAATTGCGGTCTATGATTTGGGTGGCGGTACGTTTGATATTTCTATTCTCGAAATCGGTGATGGAATTTTCGAGGTTATTTCGACACGAGGGAATACGTTTTTAGGTGGCGATGATTTCGATCGAAGAATCATTGATTATCTTGCAGGTGAGTTTCAGACGAAGGAAAACATTGATCTTCGGGAAGATCGTATGGCTCTCCAACGCCTGAAAGAAGCCTCCGAAAAGGTTAAATGTGAGTTGTCTACGGTCGAAGAGTCGGAAGTCAACCTGCCATTTATCACTGCCGATGAAACCGGTCCGAAGCATTTGAACATCACGATGACGCGCGAAAAACTCGAGTCACTTGTAGAAGATCTTGTGGATGAAACATTTACGCCATGGTGTGAAAAAGCTCTGGAAGATGCCAATTTATCCGTAGATCAAATCGATAATATCATTCTTGTCGGCGGTCAAACACGGATGCCTCTTGTTCGAAGCAAGTCAGAATCATTCTTCGGACAACCACCTCACAGCGGTATTAATCCTGACGAGGTTGTGGCTGTCGGTGCTGCTATCCAGGGCGGTGTACTCACCGGTGAAGTCAAAGATATTCTGCTTCTGGACGTTATTCCTATTTCATTGGGTATTGAAACATTAGGTGGTGTTTTCACTCGAGTGATCGAACGAAACACTACCATTCCAACTAAAAAGACAAGATTGTTCTCGACAACAGAAGACAATCAGTCAACAGTTGCAATTCATGTTCTGCAAGGCGAGCGGGAATTGGTAGCTCACAACAAAAGTCTCCAGAGATTTGAACTCCAGGGAATTCCTCCCGCACCCAGGGGTGTTCCACAAGTGGAAGTCACGTTCAGCGTTGATGCCAATGGTATTCTGGGCGTCAGTGCCAGAGATCTGGCTACCAAGAGAGAGCAGACCGTAATGATTACGGCTTCTTCAGGTCTAACTGATAGAGAAATTGAAGAAGTTATTAGAGATGCGCGTTCTCATGAAGCAGAAGATCAGAAACGGCGTGAAATTATTCAAGCCAGAAATTCCGCGGAAACACTCATCTATACAACTCAGAAAGGGTTAGCCAAATTCGGATCCAAACTTGACGAGGCGGATCTGGAGCGTATCAATGATGCTCTGGCTGACGCTAAAAAAGCTCTTGAATTCCGTGAGGTTGACAAGATTGTCAATGCCGTTCGTGAATTGCGGGAAGCATCCATAAAATTATCGCAAGTTGTATATGTTGAAGGCAGTCCGGAAGCTCCTGAAGAAGAAGACGAAGATTTGGACGATGGAACTCTTGAGGGCTTAGATGCATTTGAAGAATAGCTGACGGGTTACATCCGATCTTGAATCAGCAAAAACGATGGTGGCAGCTCACACTGATTTGTTCTGAAACGCTTCAAGAACTGTTTGAAAATATCTGCTGGGAAAATGGCACATTAGGAATCCAAAATTTCCCTGATTCTGCACATAACCATTTCATTAGTTATTGGCAGAATCCGGATACTCTTCATTTTTGTATAAATAGGTGTAATGATCTGGCAAGTCGTCTTGCTACTCACATCCAATGGACAACTTCAGAGATTGACGATCAGGAATGGGGCGAGAAATGGCATGCATTCTTCAAACCGATTCTTGTCGGAAGGAAGTTTCTTGTATATCCACCATGGGATATACCAGTAGATGACTACCGCTTCAAAATCGTCATAAATCCAGGTCAAGCGTTTGGAACGGGATATCACGAAACAACCAGCATGATGATTGAGATCCTTGAAACCATCGATCTAAAAAATAAACGCATCCTTGATGCAGGATGTGGTTCAGGGATTTTGAGTATTTGTGCCGACAGACTGGGTGCAGCTTCCATCTTTGCATGTGATATAGATCCAACAGCAATCGCTGAAACAAGAGATAATGCGGGCCGGAACGATATTTTTTCCCTGCATTGTCTTATTGGGACACCGGAAGCATATCGTCCCGGCACATTTGATCTGATCGTGGCTAACCTTGATCTGCCTGCATTTGCCAATCACAAGAAAACACTATTTTCATTATTGAAAGCGTCAGGAATTCTCGTGCTTTCGGGTATTCTGAATACTCAAGAAAAAACACTGAAAGAGTATTTCAAAGAACATGAATTTGAAAAACAAGATTATCGTTACTCTGGCGAATGGTCTGCAATGGTGTTGCAGAAAAGATGACCGCTGAACGCTTTTATTTCGACACTCTGGATAAGATCTGTGCAACTGTGACCATGTCCGGAGATGAAGCGCGTCACATTATAAAGGTTGTTCGAAAAACTGCCGGAGAAAAGATCGAACTGCTCAATGGCAGAGGAATCATCAGAACAGGAGTGATTAGCAGCATATCTCGGGACACCTTGGATATCCGGCTTGAATCGATTAGAGAATTTGCAAAGCCTGAAAAAGCATTGCACTTGCTATGCGGGCTACCTAAGAGTGAACAGAGTTTTGATGCCATTTTGAAAGGTTCAGCTGAGTTGGGGGTGCGTTCGATTCATCCCCTTACGACGTGCAGATCGAAACAGTATAGAGAACCATTTATTTCCAAACGGCTTCAGAGATGGGAAAAGATAATTATTTCAGCCTGCAAGCAATCAGGGAATCCCTGGTTTCCGATTATCGAACGACCGGCAGATCTGATCGGTTTTGTGGATAGACTGACTACCTCGCATGCGTTGAAATTTGTGGGATGGGAACCAGGATTGCAGACTTCCAAACGGTTACATCAGTTACCGGAATTATGCACTGATGATTTTTATTGGTGTGTTGGACCCGAAGGCGGATGGACATTAAAAGAGGCTCAGTATCTTTTGAATAAGGGATTTATACCGTTGATGCTCGGAGATCTGACCATGACAACGGTAACAGCATGCCTAACCGGTATTGTAGCTTTAAGAGCACATTATCAGCTTATTTAATGAGATCTTCTGGTGCCAATTTCCCCGTTCCGATCTGCTGTGCGGTTGCTCGCGTACCCTTTATGGCGAGTTCGATCGCTTCGAATGGAGTGCATCCGACTGCAAATGCGAGCGCAACCATAACGGTTGCTACATCGCCTAGCCCGGTCTGATCTTGCACTTGTGATTGGAAATGGCGGGTAGCGCATAATTTCCCATTGGTGTCGAAAATAGAAATACAACGCTCTGAAAAATCATATATAGTGAGATATTTCAAAGGCATCAGGTGTACGAGTTTCGCTCCAATATCTTCAATGTTTTTTATTTTCTTGATTTTCCTTCTGTTCAAATATTCACGTGCCCGCCAACTGCTGATCACCAGATGATCCACCCAGTTAAAATTCATAAGAGATTCAGTGCGGCATTGGGCTACGGTCAGAATGTTGTACTCCTGATGCAATTTTTTTAAAGCATCAAAAAATCGAACTGATTTAAAAACACCCCTGCCGTAATCCGACAAAATCATCAGGTTCATGTCTGAAGCATATGACTGCACATACTTTATCATCGGTGCGGTTTCTTCAATAATTTGAGGATCATCTTTTTCGTAGTCATATCGGCCGAGAATTTGTGAATGTTCTACGGACATTATTCGGATTTTTTGTGTGGTAGGTCTGAAATTGGACGGGAAAATACCTCCAACATCAATACCCAAATGGCTTATTTGCGTGCGGAGATGGTGAGCTGCATCATCGTAGCCGACCAAGCCGCACAAATAAGCTTTAGCCTTTAAGTTAGCCAGATGAAAAGCGATGTTGGCTGCTCCGCCCAATGAATAATCCTCATGATCAACTTTAATGACAGGTACTGCAGCTTCAGTAGAAAGACGTATTCCTTTGCCCCAGATGTATTTATCGACCATTAAATCACCGATAATAATGGTGTTCAGATCGGAAAAACGCTTCACAATTTCAGAATATTTTGGTCTTACGGTATGTTTTGTCATTGACCGCTCCCGGTAAAAGGAAGTATTCCAACATGAGAAGCTAACAGAGGAGAATTGCAGCGTCAAGCTTGATTGGGTTCTTAGTGAGGATTATAATTTCGAGGTTTATGGCAGGTATTGATCCCGCCTTATTGAAGGAACACATATGTTTAGAAAAGTAATCAAATATATCTGGTTTTCATTAAAAATACTGTTAGCAGTGATAGT
>JAFGJC010000365.1 GCA_016929305.1 candidate division CSSED10-310 bacterium
CGGAGCATTCAAGCTGCTTGGTGTCAGTAAATTATCACTCTATTTACCTTGTATTCTCACCAGCATTCTAACGGTCTTCATGATTTTCATTCTTGCCAGAAAGCTATTTGGAACACGCTTTGGTTTTGCCGTCGCGTTTATATATAGCGTTTTAGCCTGGAATATTGTTTTTGCCAGAACCGGTTACCGGGCTGTCCTTTCACCGTTGTTTGTACTGCTTACATTTTGGTTTTATTACCGAACTCTCGACAGCAAAAAATGGTTATCAAAATTCTTTAATGCTGCCGGATGCGGTCTGTGTGCCGGTATCGGATTACACACCTACTTTGCTTTCCGCGGTATTTATTTTATGCTGATCATCGTAGGATTGCATACTTTTTTCACGGAGTTTCGACGTGGCCGAAATGATTGGCGAGAAGTGTTTGTTGATGGTATCAAAAGATCATGGATCCCTATGGTTGTACTGATATTTTTGCTGACTGCCGCTCTGCCGCTTATACAGTATGCTGTCAAAAGTCCTGAAAACTGGGACACGTTCATGGGGCGTCAGAACACGTTGTTCATTGGCAATGACGTCAAGGCGGCACATTCCTGGCGACCTCTCATTGAAAATCTAAAAAACAGCCTGTTGATTTTTCATTACAAAGCCAAGGTCGGCAACTTTTTCAATAATGATTGGCCAATTGTATCTCGGCCGGTATCCTTTTTCATGATTATGGGATTGGCGATTTTTCTGCGCCATATCAATCGGCGTGGACCATTTTTTGTTGTAATGGTGTTTCTGTTCGGAATGCTGCCCTCGATGTTATCAAAACCCGATGCGGCACGGTCGTTGATCGCAACGATTGGTGCGGCGGCATTTGCTGCTGCAGGAGCTACCGGAGTCGGAAGATTCCTCAGATCCTCCGCACTAAGGAAGTATGCGCCATTGACTATCATTCTGATGCTCCTCTGGATGAGCGCTGCTGAATTTAACCTCTATTTCGTTAAATCAGCGGATGACTATCTGGCTCAATTCGGATATGCGCGAAAACACACACTTATCGGTTATGAAGCGCTATCATTGGGTAAGGATAATACGGTCTACGTTTCACAGGGACATTTTATCGATACACCGAAGTTCCTTTGTTTTCAATTGCCTAACCGGGATGAAGTTTTTTCGATCACGGATGGCGAAGTTATCGATGTGGTGGCTGAATCACGACTGATTCAGAATGTAAACCGAATACTCAACAAGGAACATCCATCGGGTAAAGGATTGGCGTTTGTCTTTGAAAAAGACATGAAGAATGAACCTCTGTTCGATCTGGTAAAAAAACGCTATCCCGTTGGAAAATATAAAGAATATCGAGATGCTCATTATGATGATTCGGTAATCTTTTACACCTATATCATTCCAAAAGAAATCGTTAATCAACACAGCTTTTAGTGGTGTCGCAACACTGCCATATAATTATTATGAATCGCTGTTAAGCACAGTTTCCGGATCAATTTTCGTAATTCTGTGATTATGACTGTCGACCACCAGTATCATTCCGTCAGGTGTAACCGCAAGCCCCATCGGATATCTGAAAACTCTATTCTTGAAATCTTTTGACACTCGTTTCAATTCATTCCCATTCTGATCGAATACGATGACCTGATGCGCAGTAGGATCAGAAACCCACAATCGGTGTTGATTATCCATTGCAAGGTAAGGCTCGACAAACACATCACCCTGCCAGCCATCAACAGGAATGATATCCAAAAATTTGCCTTCTGTGTCAAATATCTGAATTCGATGGTTTTTTACATCCGCAACATAAATTTTGTTGTCTGTGGCTAGAATTCCTATGGGTGATTCGAGTTCTCCGGGATCGTCACCCAAAGAACCCCACTGTTTGAGAATTTCACCGGTATTTTTGATTTTGACGATCCGATTCCTTCCGGTATCGGCCACATAGATATATCCTTGCCCGTCCGCCGTTAATCCTCTGGGATAGAAAAACGGATCTTTTGATTCAAGCCATTTGGTTTTATAGTTGCCATCCACATCATAAACCTGAATTCTGTTATTAAACGTATCAACGACATATATACCTTTGTTATCGGCCGCAACGTCACAAATATCATTGAATTCTCCATCCCCTGAACCGGATGTGCCCCATGCACTCAGCCATTCACCGTCGGGTGCAAATTTTTGAATGCGGTGATTTCGGAAATCTGCAACAAATACTGTTCCTTCCGCGTTAACTGTCAGAGATCGAGGTTCCTTGAATTCACCTCGGGCTTCACCTTCTCCACCCTCGAGCATCGATTTCGGTTTCATCTTCATGATGGAATCACGAAGCTTTTGTTGTTGGAGTTCTTCCTGTGCCAGCCGTTCCTGTTCTATTCGTTCAACCCTCGATGCTAAATCCGCCAGTGCGTCGCTGTCTTTAGTGACCTTTGCAAAATCAACATTCAATCCATAATCGTTTACCTGATAAATCGTGACGTCCGGGTTTACATATACGGGTGTCATATAGTCACTCAATTCCGCAAATTTTGCCAACCCGGGCGCGCTGTATTCCGTTTTCTCCGTCGTTCCGATATAGATATATTCGACCTGATACTTCAACAGCAATTCAAGAACACGTTTAACATCGATGCTTTCATATATTTCTTTAATATCCTGTTTGATTCGGCCTGTATTTCGCTCGTATTCCCTCTGATCAACATGTGACCACCAGCCCAGCACACATGGCAATCCCGTATTGGCAGATATTCGCCCATATTCATAGCGATAGTCGGGACCGGTGGCTTCCAGAATAACTGGCGAACCTGACACATGACTGTTCAGCCATTCAATTGCCCGATATTCATTTGAGAGCTGGCCTTGCTTCATATATGCATGACCATCCAGCGTCAGAGGTAAAGATACTCTGCGATACTCATCGTGATACCGTCGCGCAACAGGTCCCTGAAAAGTAAAAATCAAAGCACCGGCAAATAAAACGATGAACATGAAATTCCAGACCCATCTCGATGTGAACATCACGCTGACAGCCAATGGATTTTTCCAGTTGATCTTTCGAATTCTAAACCGGCTTGCAACAAGATATGCGGATACAATCGAAAAGAAAAACCAAGCCTGCATGTAAAACTTGAATATCGTGTTGAAGCGCCGGTGGGATCCTCCCTGATAAAAATCCTTTATGAATATAATTTCACAGCCTGCCGCTATGGATACGGCAAAGAAAGCGAACAGGAGAGCGAACTTCTGGTTGTGATCCGGCTTTCCTTTGAAAAACAGATTGACAATGATCAGCATCAGAGACAGACACAGAAACAACACACTGTAATCAATCCCATAGTTCTTCATCAGAATATCTTGAATCGCGGGTATACCAAACAATCTCGGCAAAGGAAGCAACACAAACAGAACAAACATCAGTGTGGAGGTGGTTAACAGATTTCCAATCGAATCATGCCGGAAAGCCTGATGAATCCAACGGAATAATCCAACGTTTTTAAAAATGCTTACCAACACAAAGATAACGGCTTCACTAAGAATAACCGCAATAAACATCGGACTGTTGAAGACCTGATTGAGAGTTTGATTTTCGTACAAAAAGCCAGTCAGAAGATGATACAGAATAAAAGTACCCGGTGTGACGATGAGAATACTCGACAGAAAAGTATATTTAGCAAATTTTCGAAACGAAACCCGATACTCCTGAATAAGCCATTTGAGAAGCAATGTCATAAAGATGAAGACAAAAAATCCAAACATGGTGAGAAAACCGTCCATGTTCGTTGTTTGTTTGTAGTCATGAACGAATCCGATACCCATCCCTTTTCGGGAAAAATTTGCGATGTAAGGCATATAAAACAAAATACTCAAAGTAACAATTACAGCAAAGGGAAATATGATATCCATGAAGTTTCGTATACTTCGTGTTCCCAGAATAACTGCCATCTTCGGAATCCGTTTGAAAATCAGAACACCAACCCAGCGGCTTATTCTTTTAAATAAAGCATCTTGTTTAACCGGGACGATTTCATCTTCACTGTTATCATCGATTCGTGCCGGAAAAATCGTCTCGATATCACTCGTTACTTCCTCTCTTGTTTCTTCCTCCTCCGGTTCTTGAATTTCTTCTGGTTCCGGGCCTGCTTCCGGTTCTATATCCTCGGATTCAATGGAATCTTCAGGTTGCACGCTTTCCTGATCTAATTGCTCCGGAACGATATCCTGATCAGACGGTTCTTCTTCTTGAGACATATCTGGAAGCTCTTCTGGAAATGATTCCTGAGGTTCTTCCACTTCCGGTTCAGGAGGAAACTCATCTTTAATATCGTGGACGTCACTTTCCGATGAATAGGCTTCTTCTTCGAGAGGTTCGGGAGGTTCCGCTATATCTTCATCACGGATGTCTTCACCGACACCGGTCATTTCGGCTTCCGGTGTTTCCTCAGGTTTCTGATACTTGGGAAGCCGTTTTGTTTCGCCGTTCTCTTCAGGAGAATCAACATCTTCCTGCGATTCATCATCAATTCCCTCTCGGACATCATCATTGGATTTTTCCTGATTTTCCTCCCCTTCACCACCATTTTCCGGATCTTTATATTCATTGTTGAATATCTTAGGCTTTGATGTGTCATCATCGCCATCGTCATCATCATCGTCATCATCATCGTCATCATCATCGTCATCATCATCGTCATCATCATCGGATTTTTGATCATCAGGAATTGCTCTATCAATATTATCATCGGTTTCTTCTGAAGGTTCTTCCTCCACAGGCTTTTCCCGGACATCGAATTCGAAAACAGGCGATTCCTCGTCAAACTCATCCTGCACATCTTCACGAACCGCTGATTCATCTATTCCCTGTTGAGCTGATTCGATTACCTCC
>JAFGJC010000003.1 GCA_016929305.1 candidate division CSSED10-310 bacterium
CTTATGAAGTAGAAATTGATGAATTGACGAAATTAAAATGCAAACCGGAGTATAGAATCGGGTATGCGTTTATTCCGTCAGACCGTTTTGTATTTGCCATAGACTATACATTATCTAAAACTAGAGATCCTTTTGGCCGATCGTTGAATGAAAAAACGATAGCAGCGGGTTTTGAAAGTCATCTGGGTACCAAGAAACTGTTGACCTTCAGAGCCGGATCGTCGTTCTCTCTGGAAGGAAAACTTCCCTTGTTATTCTCAACGGGTATAAGCTTTAACATCAGCAAGATAGTTCTGGATTGTGCGTATATGACGGATATGGATGGTGAAAGTCGAGGGATGTGGGCTGGTTTAAGAACCTCTTTCTAATACACCATCAGAGGGTTTGAAACCCTCTTTCCGCAACTGATTCATTATTTTTCTCAAAAAACGGTTTTTAGGATTTTTAAGAAGCGCTTTTACTGCAAGATCGATTGCTTCTTGACCTTTTCCGGTCTGTGCTAGAATTTCTATATAAATACTCTCTACGCGAGGATCCTTTCGCCTATGGCGAATATTATCGATTTCCAGAAATGCTTCACTGGCTTTTCCAGTTTTTGCCAGGCATTTTGCAATACGTATTTTTACAGCGTCAGATCTCGGTCGATGCTGTCTCACTTTTTCAAGGTGGAGTAGCGCATCTTCAAAGTGTTCCTTGCGTATTAGAAGATCTGCCATGAAATCGTGTAATTTGTCGTTGCCGCTGAATGTTGGTGATCTTAAAATAATCTTAAGCTGCCTCACCGCAGTATCGGTATCAAGAGCGTTCAATGCCTTGATGAATCGAGCTGTCTGAACCGATTCATCGTCAGTGGTCGATTGATTGATATATGTCTTCAGGTGCTGCGCTTTATCGTGCAAACCGGCATATTCATATGATAATAATAGTAATGTCAGCACCTCATAGTTTTCTCTGTTGTTTTCGCAGACGGATTCTAATACCGGTATTGCCTGGTGCGGTTCATCGTCCAAAATGAACATCCAGGCCAATCTCTGACCCAGGTAATCATCTCCGGAGTGCAGACGGAAAGCCTCTTGAAAATATGTGATTGCGGTTGGAATATCGCCCTTGCGGTAGTGTATTTCACCAAGACACGAAAGCGCTAATCGATGATGTGGATCGGATGAAAGTGCTTGTAAAGCATATTGTTCTGCAGCGTCATACTTTTCCAGCAAATAACTGAAATGTGCCAGAGCTGCGTTTTCGGAAGGATGCCGCGGAGGTGACTGTGATTCGATAAGGCTGATTGCCGATTGATTATCCCCCGTCTGCGAAATTTCCCATGCTTTACTGAGAAGCTGTCGCCGAATAGCATTCAACGTTTCAAATTTCCCAAATGATCAGCTAAAGAATTTTGGTACACAAAGCAACAGTGTTCCGATTAACGCAGTGATAAGACCAAGAGGTGCACAAACCGATCCGATAATATTCCATGGTTTTTTTGTTTCATATGCTGCGTAGAATCCCCAGAACAAAAGAATGAGCCCAACGAATATGGTTATAAAATGCCAGTAATTCAAGTGTACCTCCCTGACGAATTTGACAGTTATAAGTTTCGAACATTACCAAGACGGTGTCAAGACGTATAAGCGCATGGCATGATATATTTGTATTCAGTTCCCGATGGTAAGCGCACTTGATTTTTACTCCTAATGGAATTAACGTTTTAATGCCGCATTACCACCAAGATAACTTTGGTAAAAGAAATGAGGTGAAAAGTGGATAAAATGACCGCTGATCAATTCAAAAAAATACAAACGCAAATTTCTGACAGCCATATCGAGATGATCGATCTCAAATTTGTTGATTTGCACGGAAAGTTTCGTCATGTCACCTTGCCGGTCAAATCGTTCAATGAATCTGTTTTAGAAGAAGGTGTAGGTTTTGACGGATCCAGTGTCGGATTCAAAAGTGTCAAAAGCGGCGATATGTGCCTGATACCAGATTTGACAACATCGTTTATGGATCCTTTTTGGGATGTTCCAACAATCAGTTTATTCTGCAATATTGTCGAGGCAGATACCAGAATACCATTTATCGGTGATCCGAGGTCAATAGCGATTAGAGCATTGAGTTATTTAGGAGAATCTGGCATCGGAAGCGAAGTTTATATCCTACCTGAATTTGAATTTAATATTTTCGATAGTGTTGTTTATCAAACAGATCCGCATGAAAGTTATTTTCAAATTTCATCACGGGAATCGACACGGTGTTCAAGAGATTTTGATAGTCCGATGCCGGGTTTTTGGATTCCTCATCAATCAGGATATCACTATGCACCTCCTTCGGACGCATTTAAAGATATCAGGACGACAATTGTGAATCATGCGTCAAATCTTGGGATAGATGTCAAATATCATCACCATGAAGTAGGTGCATCAGGACAACAAGAAATTGAATTGACACTGTCATCGATGATAAAAGCTTGCGATCAATCCATGCTGTTGCGCTATATCATTAAAAACGAAGTTCTTGCGCACGGTTTAACTGCCACATTTATGCCAAAACCGATTCTTGGCGAAGCCGGTAATGGCATGCATGTGCACATGAGATTAGCGGGGCAGGCGGATGAACCGGTTTTTTATGATCCTAATGATGAACTGGGGCTTTCCGAAATTGCCTACTGCTTTATCGGAGGAATAATAACACACGGCCGGTCACTCGCAGCTTTCACCAATCCCAGCACTAATTCATATCGACGATTGATCAAGGGCTTTGAGGCACCTACAAATCTGTTTTTTTCACTCGGAAGTCGTAACTCCGCCATTCGCATACCCAAGTACGCTACAGCGCCCGAAAAAAAACGTTTCGAATTTCGTTCGCCAGATGCCACGTGCAACATTTACTTCGCGATTTCTGCAATGCTGATGGCTGGTCTCGATGGAGTTAAAAACGGAATACACGCACGGGAAAACCTGTGGGGACCTTTCAATGATATTAATCATTTATCTAAAAAACAGATACGAAATATTCCGACACTTCCAGAATCCCTTGAAGAGGCACTCGAATACCTTTCAAAAGATAATGGGTATTTGAAAGCGGGTGGTGTATTTACGAACGAACTCATCAACGGCTGGCGAAAAATTAAATCTGAAAAGGAAGTGATTCCGATCAAAAATTCGCCGACACCTTTAGAATACTCGCTTTACTTCAATTGTTAGGAGTATGATAGCTCAAAAAGCTTCACCAAGAACATCCGTCATTGTTCTTACATTTAACGGCATGGCTCATGTCCGTGAATGTATCGATTCACTGATAAATCAAACAAACTCGGATCATGAGATTCTGATCATAGACAACGGATCAAAAGATGGGACTCCTGAATGGATTGAAACTCACTATCCTCAACTCAATCTCATTCGATTGAGAAAAAATATTGGTTTCTGTAAGGGGATGAATGTCGGTGTTCAGCGAGCCAAAGGGCACTATGTTTTTCTCTTGAATCAGGATGTAAAAATTGAGCGAAATTGTATCCGTGAACTCGTCGACATTTTAGACCAGAAATCTGAAGAATGGATTGGAGCCTTTCCCAAAGTGCATTTCTACGATGCACCAATGTATATTAATGCTTATGGAACGGATTGGTATGAGACATGTCAATGGCGCGACACGAGAGTTGGTCTTGCGGATTTGGGCCAATTCAAGGAGCCTGAACAAGTATTCGGCTCCATATTCCCAGCGGTGATGTTTAATCGGGCAAAATTTCTTGAAATCGGTGCTTTTGATAATATGTTTTGGTCCTATAATGAGGA
>JAFGJC010000366.1 GCA_016929305.1 candidate division CSSED10-310 bacterium
ATTGATATGAGGTGACTTTTGGGTCACGACATGCAGACCATCACCCGTAGCGAGCACCAGATATCCGGGCAGTTCACAAAAATCCCAGATATTGGTATTGGACAAGGGGATATCAAAGCGAATCCACACATCATTTTGACGCTGCCACAAGCCGCCGCCCTCGTTTTGATACATCAGGCCAACGGTGAGTTCACCGGATTCCAGAACCTTTATTTCTTTCGGCGACGAAGCATCGAAACCAGTCATGAATGAAACGGCTGGAGTTGTTTCCGATTCGAATCTGGCTACACCGGATCCTTCTGTCGCGCAATAGACAGTATTCTTTTCATTGAGTGCAATATCTTGAATGGAGATATTCGGGATACATACGTTCCACCGCTGTTTTACGGTATCGAACACGTACAATCCTGTATCCGTTCCTGCAAATAACCGGCCGTCACTGCTCTCTTTCAGCACATGAATACGTTTTCCTTTGAATCCGGCAACAACTTTCTGCCAGGATTCCCCTTTGTTGTCACTTTTGTAAACATAACCGCATGTGCCGGCCCATAGAGTATCCGACGCATCGAAAACAAGGGTAAACACATCACTGTCTGCAGCCATTCCTTTATGAATCGGACGCCATGTTTTCCCTTTGTCACTGGTTTTGAAACATCGCTGCCATGAACCCGCATAAATATGACGCGAATCTCTTGGATCGAGTGCCAGGGATTCAATCTGGGGATCAGGAAAAGCCGTTAAAAATATCCGCCATCCGGCCCCACCATCGAGAGAGTAATAGATCCATCGGTCTGTTCCGAGATAAATTTCTGGCGGATCACCTTTGGTCATGACCAGTGACCGGATAGGCATGATCGTCAGAAGTGTCTCCCATTCCGGCGATTCTACTGAAAGATTTCCCGGCCGGCTGCGAATGAGTAACCCTTTTTCGAAATTTCTAGCAGCTATGAAAATCTGTTTCGTCACCTCATGAAAACAGATCTGCTCAACGAGCATATCAGGATTCAGAACATCGGGAGTTACATCAGACCAGGTTTTGCCATCATCAAGGGAATTTAATACTCGACCGTGATATGTTCCGATTAAAATATTGCCGTTACCCAGGTAGGCAATCGATTTTATGTTTCCTCCTGAAGGTCCAATCCCCATCAGCAGTTTCGGCAGATCAGCAGCGTTGCAGAGCGGAAGCAATACGATCAAAAAAAGGAGTCCGGCGTACCGGACTCCTGATATGAAGCCTTTATTCAATCGCAGAAAACTCCCTATTTCTCGACGATCATGATCACTTCTACACGACGGTTCTTTACTCTGCCTTCAGGGGAATCATTGTCCATCATCGGCTTTGTTTCTCCAGCACTCTGAACATCAAACCTGTCTGCTTCAATGCCATGTCTTTCAACAAGATATGTTTTGACGTTTTCGGCGCGTTTCATACCGATTTTCACATTCTCTTCTTCGGATCCGGTCGTATCTGTATGACCAAGCAGTGTAATTTTAACACCAGGGTACTTTTTAATTTCAACGGCGATATCGTCCAATATCGCCTTGGCCACGTTATCAACGCGCGTGCCTTTCTTGAAGGGAACAACGGGCAGATCAAGTTGAACCTTTTGTTTTTCGGGCGGTTTCTCCATCACCTGAATAACAACGGCACAACTCGCTGTCCGGCCTTCTGAACTGACCACCGTACAGGTAACTTCGTATTCACCGGGATCACAATCTTCAGCAATAAACAGCGCTTCCATTTCGTTCGGTTCGAGCTTGCATCCTGTCGATGTCCAATTGTACGTAATGGTTTCGTTCAGCGTATTGCTGACAATCACGCGAATGCGCACCGCCTCGTTTTGAAATATTTTAGCCGATTCCACCTGGCAGACCAGCATCAAGGGCGGGGGCGGCGGCGGCGGTGTCGGTGTCGGTTTCGGTTTGCCCAGAGCAAAACCTATTTGAACAATACCGCCTACCGGGCAATCCTGTTCTTCCATATTAAATGCGTAACGAACACCACCTCCAAGATTCAATCCATTATCAAATGCATATCGAAATCCCGCCAACGCATCCAGTGGATCGTCGCTTGCCATCGGATGGTACGCAGTTTCACCGGTCAATTCCCCGATGAGTTTCAACCGGTCTGTAAGATCCCTCTCCAAACCGATGCCGTATAAAAATTGATCATCAAAATCGACCCCTTCCGGATCCCCGACGATCCGGTACCCCAAATTCAAATGGATACCGGTTTTCTCAAAATAACGACTCGCTGCAAGCGTTGCACCATAATCCGTCTCACCGGTTCCCAATCCCTTATCTTCATCAGCCGTCGGCAACTTGCCGTAAGCAACCGCAGCAAGACCCCAAACATCCTCCTGCTCAAACAGAGACGCTTTGACGTTTACATAGATATCACCGAAACCATCTTCCGTGCCAATCTCGCTAATCCGTAAATTCAAATATGAAGGTGCCACGGAAATTTCAAACCGGTCGGTTATTCCAAAAGCCAATGGCAATGTCAGATAAGAATAATCAAATGACAAAGGATCCAGTTGATAACGATCAATCTCTCGATCGATATTGTTGAAATAAAACGATCCGGCAAACTGATATTGTTCCAGAGTTTTTGAATCGATGATGCTGAACAGACCTGTCGGGCCAAGCCAGGTATTGGGTGACGCCTGAACAAATGCCGTCATAAAAAGAACCATGAAAAACACACTTGCTTTTTTCATATTTGCCAACCTCCTTGAAATCTTGCATCCAATATGCAAGATACCGTTTTCTTACTTGGTTTCATGCATTGCATTATTGTCCATAATAAAATTAAAAATGCAAGTATTTGCTTGGACACAACACACCGAAACTGCGGTTGGATATGTTATTCACGAATGAGATTTAACCTTTGATCAGTTTTTTTCGCAATTCTTCCGTTAAATCTTCAGGAAGTTCGCCATTTAACAATGATGTACCTTCCATAAACGCCGTTTGAGCTCGCCGCAGTTTTTCAATTTCACGAGTAATTTCGCTATCAGGACCGAGATTGTAATCAGAAGCCAACTCGATCGCCTTTTCGAGATATTCTGAAGCGGTTTTTCGTTTTGCCAGATTGATATGACCGAATTCACATATACATATTACCAGTCCGAGACGGTCATTGACATCTTCCATGATTTCCCTGGCCCTGACTAAATGACATTCCGCTTTCTCAATATCACTCAAGGCTATGCGTTCCAGAACCGCCAGTCCATGCAATGCTCGAGCGACAATGTGCCGTATGCCCGCGTTTTCAAGCAGTTTGATCGCCTTTCCAAACTGCTGTTTTGCTTCACGTATTCTGCCCAGTTCAAAAAGTATATGAGCATAATTGGATCGAGTTGCCCCTTCAGAAAAAATGTCCTCGATTTCAATCTGCAACTGGATCGCTTCCCGATACAACTCCGCAGCTTTCTGTTTGTCATTCATTTCGTGAGTAATCAGAGCGAGATTGGCGATGGCACTGCTTTCACGCATTCTGTCACCGATCTCCCGGATAACGTGCAACGATTTTTCAGCATACCTTAACGCCTTATCCAGGTTGCCCTTTGTCAGGTAAACCATGGCCTGATTTTTAATGGCCTCCGCTTCCAGATGGCGTTCGCCGATACGTTTGTGAAGTTTTTTTGCTCTTTCGTAAAATGAAAATGCGGAATCCAATTGACCCCGTTTGATACAAACATTGCCAAGCATAAACAACGTTGATGCTTCACCGCTCTCGTCATTCATCGATTTATATTTCGCCATCGCTTCTTCAATTAACGGTTCCGCATCGTCGAAACTGCCCTTTTTTATCAGAAGGTTACCAATATTATTCAGTGTGTTCGCCTCCCCCTTGACATCTTTGATACGTGAAAAATGCTTCCTTGCCAGGCGGCATGTTGCGAGTGAATCATCAATCTGGCCCGTCAATGCCTGAATATAGGCAATGCCCAGCAGATTCTGTGCCTCACCTGAAATGCTGCCGATTTTTCGTGACGTTTCAAGGGCTTTCTCAAACGCCTTCATTGCCTGTTTCGTCTTACCCTGTGACATCAGAACCTTTCGAGTGTATTGATTTCTAGCCATGACGCTTTCTTCGCTCTCTTCGTCCTCATCGATCATGGAGAAATAGGAATTATAAAGGCGTTCCGCCTCTGACAGCGCATACAGCTCAGCAGCTTTTTCCGCCGCTTTCAGATAGCAGTCACGTGCGGTTTGACGCTGCCCTGCCTGATACCAGTGATACGCCAGCAGCGAAATGATCTCCAATGATGCCTGATCTCCAGCGGCCGCCAAAGATTCTGCCACTTTAAGATGGAGAGTTGCCCGTTCATCGGGCGAGATCTTTCCATAAATGATTTCACGAATCACCTGGTTAACAAATCGAAGCTGGCCCGGGGACACCTCTTGAATAATTTGCCGTCGAATGAGTTCATCCATGTCATCCAGGATTTCTCCGCAGAAGGGCATGATATTCCACAGGTGTATCGTGTTGATATCCCGCCCGATAACCGATAGCGTAGCAGCAAGCTTCCAGGCACTGCGACTGACCAAATCCAGCCTTTCCGTGACCAGGCTTGTCAGCGACAGCGGAAGCGGCAGAGATGCAAGTTCTGTCTGAGTAACCATTCCGGTGGTTTCGCTGCCGATCTGCCAGCGCCCTTTACCGTCGCGAAATAAAAATCCCGCTTCAATGGCAGCCCGCATATACTCCGCAATAAAAAACGGATTACCCTCAGAAAACCGATACAAATACTCTGAAAAAACATCCGATATATCTTGCTTGCCCAGCATGTCCGCCATTATTTTGCGAACGCATTCATGCGATAACCGCTCCAAATCATGAACAACCGCATGATGGGAATCAATGATTCGTTGCAGCAGGATGTCAATGGCTTCTTTTCTGTAGGTCCCGATCATCATGAGCGGTATGCGATTCAAAAAACCGGTTCTGAGAATAAAAATCAGGAAATTGAGTGTCAATTCATCGGCACTGTGAAGATCATCAAGAAAAATCACCGCAGGTTTTTCCTCAACAAGCGCTGTCAGCGTTTGAGCGAGATAGTTGAAAAGACGCAATCTTGCGGCATCGGAAGGAAGATCCACGGTTCTGGGGGCATCCTCCTGTCCCGGCAGGCATGACAATTCCGGAAAATACATGGAGAGGACCTGACGGCGTAAACTAAAAATTTTTTCTGTCGCTTTTTTCCCCTGCAGTCTGCACTGTTCAGCTATATCCGCAAACATCTTTTTAAAAATTTGAAATGCGGCCTGACCTGATGATCGTTCCGTATCTATGCCTGATCCGCCATATGGCAGACTTTCACCGGAATAAACCTGAACATGACGCCGTCTGACATAGTTCATGAACTCCAATAGAAAACGTGTCTTGCCAATCCCGCCCTCGCCCCCAATCAAGATGATCGATCCGGAGTGTTTTTTCAGTTTTGAAAACTCCTCAATAACCCGTTCAAAGATATTGTCGCGTCCGAAAAATCGAGGGCGGTAGAGATAGGATGAAGCATGCCGTGGTTGGTCAGTTTCACAGGATGTTACGATACCGGTCGATGTCAGGATTGCGTTAATTTCCTGAGCGTGGCCGATCCGGTCCTGCGGTTTTTTCTCCAGAAGATTCATGACAAGTTTGTCCAGTTCTGCCGGAACACCTTCAACGAGATCCGATGGTGGAACAGGAATATAGTTCATATGTGCCTGAACGATCTGGGCAACGCTATTGGCGATGAACGGAAGCTGCCCGGTCAGCAATTCATATAACATACAACCCAGGCTGTACAGATCCGCTCTGGCATCCACAATACCCCCTGCGATCTGCTCGGGAGCCATATACAACAAGGTTCCGCCTGTGCCCAAATCCACCGAAAGCGCTTCCCGGCTGATCTCACCCCAAAACTCAAACATTAACCCGAAATCCATGATGATGGGATTCAAGTCCTTGTCAATGACGATATTCGAAGGTTTCAGATCTCTGTGCACAATACCTTTACCATGCAGATAAGCCAGCGCAGAACTGATCCGAGATATTAACCTCATTACAGTATCCAAATGCCCGGCAGCAGCGGTCAACCGTTTTTCCTTCCTCGGTTTCGGCATGGCGAGTGGCTGATCATGATTGTTCTCGTTCACCGCTTCCTGTGGATCGACATCCTCCGTAGTGGCTAGAAGTTTAATCCACCATTGTGATGATCCCTGAGATGATTCCGTCAATCGTTTGGAATCTGGTGAAAAGGTCCAATGCGGTGAAAAACTGGATGTGTCCCATACCATCTCACTGCAATACCGGTCCAATGTCATGCCTTTCAACAACTCCATGGCATACCACGGCCGTTTTTCATCGATGCCTTCATCGATAATTCGCACGATGCCTGGATGATTGATTCGAGCCAGTGACCGGATTTCCCGGCGTATACTGTCAGTCTGACGTTTGTTCTCTGTGTAAACCGTCTTCAGCGCAACCGCTTTACCGGATATACTGTCAATCGCCTTATAGACAATTCCCATCCCTCCCCTGCCAAGGATTTCAATAATTCGGTACCCGCCTATTTGTTCGCGATCAGCTCCGTTCTTGGTATTCATCTCACTATAATATTATCGTTAAATGCATTTCTTTAAAAGCGGGAAAGTAGCATCCTCCCGCATTTTCCTGAAAAAATAGCTGAAGAGGGTTTCGAGGCAGCACAGAATATGCCGGTTTCAAACGGGGATCTGGTACTAAGATTGCAAAATTCCTGTAACTTTGTTAGGAACCGTAGATTGAGAAGTCCCTTGAAGATTTGATTAACCGTAACAACTTGTTGAGACGACATTTATGAACCGTAATACCCCCGAAGATCCACCGGATCTGTCCGATCTGACAATTGATTCCTCTCATCGGAGTCCGGTTTCGTCTTTCCGGAAACGTTTCTTCTGGATCACAATTATTTTTGTGATATGTACCGCCGCGGCCTTCGTTGTCATACGGCTGGTAATGTTCAAGCCCTTGGTCATCGAAGCGGTGAAACCCGTCGTGCGCAATCCAGGTCAGCAGGTGACGGTACTAACGGCCAGTGGTTATGTTACACCACGCCGGCGAGCTACTATCGCATCGAAAATAACTGGAAGAATTACCGCGCTTTATGTTGATGAAGGCATGGCTGTGACTCAAGATCAGATCTTGGCCCAACTGGATGATTCGGAAGCTCAGGATCAGGTTCGCACGGCACGAGCTGATCTAGAGGTAGCAAAGGCATCCATTGCAGAGACGAAGGTGAGTTTTCTGGAATCGGAACGGACCCGGAAACGCATAGAAGAATTGCACCGGCAGCATATGGCCAGCGATCAGCAACTTGATGAAGCACAATCAACTGTCGATGTGCTCAAAGCACGCATACAACTCGCTGAAAAATCCGTCGAAGCTTCCAAGGCACGCCTGGATCTTGCACTGCAAAACCTCGAAAATTACACCATTATTGCACCATTTCCCGGGATCGTCGTATCAAAAGATGCTCATATCGGTGAGATGGTATCACCCGTTTCCGGAGGTGGAGGATTTACTCGCACCGGCATCGTAACAATTGTGGATATGGAATCCCTGGAAATCGAAGTCGATGTGAATGAATCCTATATCGCCAGAGTTTCTGATGGTCAGCAGGCGGATGCCGTGTTGGACGCGTATCCCGAATGGCATATACCTGCTCATGTGCGAACCATTATACCGACCGCTGACCGTCAAAAAGCGACCGTCAAAGTCCGCCTAACCTTCAACAGCCTGGATCCCAAAATCCTCCCGGATATGGGTATAAAAGTCTCCTTTTTAAATCCCGCCGAGATACAGCATGCCGAAAGTCAATCCGCGATCATTCTGCCGAAATCATGCATAAAAACAGTTGACGGAACATCGTTCGTTTTCGTCATTGAAGAAACGACGGTGGAAAAAAGGACCGTAGCTGTCAAGCAAAATCCCGACAATACCGTCAGCATTCTGTCGGGTTTAACAGGATCTGAACAGATTGCATCAACGAATCTGAACAAGTTGGAAGATGGAATGAAAGTTAAACTTTCCTCTGAGAGGTGAGCATGGTCAGCACACAACCGAATCAGTCGCCCAAAGCCCTGATTGTTCTTCGCAATGTCTCCAAGCGGTACCGCCGCGGTCTGGAAACCATCGATGTGTTGTCTCAAGTGAATCTCGACATCGATGCCGGTGAATTTGTCGCGTTCATGGGACCCAGCGGCTCTGGAAAAACGACTCTGCTGAATCTTATTGGCGGCCTAGACGTTCCGGACAACGGATCCATTATCATCGCCGGTGAGGAGATCACCGGATTTTCAGATTCCATGCTGACCGCATGGCGTGCCAGACATGTCGGTTTCGTATTTCAGCTCTACAATCTCATTCCGGTCCTGACCGCTTACCAAAACGTGGAACTGCCGCTGCTTCTGACACGATTGAATAAAAAATCACGGAAAAAACACGTTGAGACCGCATTGTCCATCGTAGGACTCAACGATCGAATGCACCACTATCCCAGACAATTATCCGGCGGGCAGGAACAGCGCGTGGCCATCGCACGTGCCATCGTTTCGGATCCTACTTTTCTGCTCTGTGATGAACCGACCGGGGATCTTGACCGTGCCAGCGCCAACGATATCCTGGATCTGCTTCAAAGACTCGTCAGCGATTACAAAAAAACCGTTCTGATGGTGACACATGATCCCATGGCTGCCGGAAAAGCCAATGCCATCCTCCACCTTGACAAAGGAAAGCTGAATTCCGTTTCCAAAGGGCTGGCCACATCATGAAATGGCTCCCGCTGCTCTTCGCAAACCTGAAGCGGAAAAAAACCCGCTCTCTCATGACACTCGGTTCCTTTATCGTCGCATTTTTTCTCTACGGACTTCTGGCGACAATTAACGACGCCTTCAATCAGGGCATCGAAATTGCCGGCGCTGACAGACTCGTCGTCCGAAACCGTATTTCGCTGATCATGCCGCTTCCGGAATCCTACAAAGAACAACTTAAACAGATTCAGGGTATTTCCGGAGTTACTTATGGTTCCTGGTTCGGAGGTGTTTACAAGGAGGAACGGAATTTCTTTCCGCAATTCGCCATCGATACCGATACCTATCGGGACATGTTTCCGGAATACATCATTCCTGATGATCAATGGAAAGAATTTCTTAAGGACAGAGAAGGATGCATCGTCGGTAAAACACTGATGAATCGCTTCAATTGGTCGCTTCATGACCGGATACCGATAAAAGCCTCAATCTACGGAGGTGTTTGGGAATTCAATATTTGCGGTATATATTCCGGAAAACGTAAAACCGACGACACCAGCCAGTTCTGGTTTCATCACAAATATCTTGATGAACGGCGCCAATGGGGGCACGGAACTGTCGGCTGGTACTACGCTAAAGTGGATAATCCCGATAATGCGCTTCGGATTTCAGAAACCATTGACAACCGCTTCGCCAACTCCCCCTTTGAAACAACTACCGAAACGGAAAAATCGTTTGCCGCAGGTTTTGTCCGGCAATTTGGAAACATCAAATTGATCATTCGGTCGGTTGGAGCTGTGGTTTTCTTTACGCTGATACTGATTACCGGCAGCAATATGGCAGTATCCATCAGGGAACGCACCGGTGAAATCGCCATTTTGAAAACCCTGGGCATGTCGCGCATCCGGGTATTGGTCCTCGTGCTTTCCGAATCGGTGCTGTACGCGTTGATTGGTGGCGGCATCGGCATTGGACTCGCAAAGCTTTACACGCTTGGCGGCGATCCGACAAAGGGCATGCTGCCGTTGTTTTACCTTTCCGGCTATACCATTGGATCGGCCTTGACAGTTGCCGCACTGGTGGGGATCACCGCAGGTCTGATACCCGCCGTAAACGCATTGAATCTGAGGATCGCAGACGGTTTGCGGAGAGTCTGATCATGGCAATACCCATAAAATACAATCTGCTGAGTATCAAGGAACGATGGACGTCGACTCTGGTAGCTGTCCTCTCGATTGCGGGAGTCGTCGCTGTATTTATCGCTGTTCTGGCAATGGCGCAGGGATTCAGAAAAACACTGGTGGCGTCGGGTTCCCCGGGAAATGCACTCGTGCTCCGCGGAGGAGCCAGTTCTGAAATGGAAAGTGCCGTCACGCTTGAACAAGTCAAAATAATCGGGGATGCGCCAGGCGTGGCACGCGACGATACCGGCCAGCCCCTGATCAGCCCTGAAGTCGTCGTTATCGCCGCCTTTCCACTGCGCAGCACCGGCACCGATGCCAACGTGCAGATACGGGGCGTTTCAGAAAAAGCACTCAAAGTCAGAACATTCGTTGACATCGTTGATGGCAAATTCTTTTCTCCGGGACTTCCTGAATTGGTGGTCGGTATCAATGCCCGGGATAATTACAGTGGTTTCGACCTGGGCAGCACAGTCTCTTTTGGAGGTCGCAGCTGGCGTGTCGTCGGCATTATGGCATCAAATGGCAGCTCCTTCGATTCTGAAATGTGGTGTGATGCCGTCGTTCTCAATCAAACCTACAAGCGTCCGGAAAACATCTTCCAGTCAGTAACCGTTTCGCTGATATCACCCGATCAACTCGAAGCATTCAAAAATACCCTGACTTCCGATCCCCGATTGACCGTTTCAGCGATCAGCGAACGGTCCTACTACGAAAAGCAATCGATCATGGTGTTCACACTTATTGAAATACTGGGCTTTTTGATCGCATCGGTTATGGGAATCGGTGCCATGTTCGGCGCGATCAACACAATGTATTCCGCCGTATCCGCACGGACTCGGGAAATCGCGACCCTGCGCGCCATTGGATTCAGAGGCGGCACGATTGTCGCCTCCTTCATGCTTGAAGCCGTTATTATCGCGGTTTGCGGCGGTATTCTGGGAACGATCATCATCCTGCCAATCCACGGAAATATGGCTTCCACGATGAACTGGCAGACATTTTCGCATCTCTCCTTCGCCTTCATGATTACGCCGGCCATTATTTTCCAGGGATTGGGTTTCGCGGCAGGTGTCGGCTTTCTCGGCGGCCTGTTTCCTGCCTATCGCGCGGCGCGTATACCCGTAGCAACCGCCCTGCGGCAACTTTAACCCCACCCTTACATACTCTGAATCCCCAATCACCGTAATAACAGGATACGCGGTATCAATCGGAGGGACCGAAACCCCACGACACGGAATCCATTTCCCCCGCCAGCATCGACATATCCTCATTTAGCATTGCGCCATGAAACCACAAATCCGTCATCGACTGCGATCCCGTATCGGGCCAGATAAGCGGCTCAACAAACCGGACAACCTCCGTCCCCTTTCGCAAAACTCTCGTCTCAAAATCCAAACCCGTACCCTGATCAGGCCTGTAGCATGTCCAGGCCGGCCAAAACCAGAACATGTCACTCACTTGCAAAACCAAAAAAAGATGTATGACCGGTTCCGTCTCGGAATGGTTGTAAAGAAACCCCAATACATACCATACATCGCCCGGTAAAACCTGAACAGGCATGGCCAGTCTTATGCCGCATGCCGGTTTGGATGGTGTCGCGGTGGCGGTTGACGGCGGCGTCTGATCCGGTGTTGCAGTATCAAATGGTGTGCCGGTCGGCAGTAAAGGTGTCCATGTAAATGCGGGTGTTGATGTGGGGGGAGGTGTTGACGTCGGCTGAGGTGGCGACGTCGACGTGCTGAAAGCTGTCGGTGACGGTGGAGGTGTATCGGTGGGGGGAGGTGGCGGTGTCGGCGAATGCAGAGGCGTTGCCGTTGCCGGAGGTGTCCATGTCGGCGGCAAAGGTGTCGGCGTATCCCCCCAAGGCGTTTCCGTGGGTTCAGGTGTCGGTGTGAATGTCGGCATGAGTGGCGGAGTTGCTGTCGGCGTCACGGTAATCGTCGGCGAAGGCGGTGGCGTTGCCGGCATATAATGAAAACCCAGATCCGCCATACCTGCATCC
>JAFGJC010000367.1 GCA_016929305.1 candidate division CSSED10-310 bacterium
AATATGGAAACACTCGTTTCCATCCAGTTTGACATCCTGAACAGTGCTCGACCGGACCTGTCTCAAATCACCGTTTTCGATCTGGTGGATGACATCGCTGCTTTCACGATAATTTCGGAAATCGACTAGACACTTGATTCAATCAAAAGGCGGGGCAAATGCCCCGCCTTTTTTTATTGGTTGCGTCGCAGACCACGTGAGCTTATATCAACAACCGGTAATACGAAAAAAGGTTTATTGGTCGGCCAGTACCAATTCCGACCAGATCGCTCTTTCCAAGGTCGATGTGAGTTTTTCAATGCGCTGGCGTGCTTCGATTACAGTCTCGAGAATCTGCCGAAGCGGCTCCAGCCGGGCGATGGAAGTATCATCCAAAGCAATCTGTTTCATGGACCAATCGGGAAACAGTCTTTCCTTAACACATTCTTCGGCGTTCAGCATAAGGACATTTGTATGGCGGTCATCGGCAACGATCTTCTCGTACAACGTATCGATCTTTTCCTTGGGTCCCTCAATAATCTGAAAGAAAAGGCAGCCCGACGACAACAGGACACCCGTAATACCGTCCCGTTCATTATTTTTTGCGGATACCTCCACCAGCTTCCGGATATCTTCGCTGGAAAGTGACTTGGCGAATCTGCTGATATATTTAATACGCTTCATCATGAGTTTTTCATTTCCCCTTTCAAAAAGAAGTTCACTATCAAATTTATTCCTTATTAAATCAGGACGGACTCCGAAAAACTACAATTTTTTTTCGATGACCACCTGATCGACGGTTATTTCGCCATGTCCGATACGATATGATAATACGCGAAACTCCATCATTTCAGCGCCATCATAAAGAAAAGGCACCGTAAATTCCTGATAGATTCCCGGTTTCCGGAACATTCCGGTGTCAAGACCATGCATACCATAGGATTTATTTCCTCTTTTTCCCGGACCAAGAAAACCGTCATGCGCGCATACATCCATTGTCGCCAGATTTGTCCCCTGAAGATCGGAAGCGATTTTTATGCGAAAGACTGCTGTGTACGAGCCCGTCATCGGCAGTTTCGTGTAAGGCCCGAAAATAAGTGCATGAGCATTTGTCCATGCTTTGCCGTTCATGGCATCGGAATCGTCAATTTCCGAACCCATGATTCGTTCCATGTCCCGCCAGGACCATTTGAGTTGTTTGTCCGGCATAGACACTTGAATCCAGTCCAGGAAAAAATCGTGATATCCGAAACATTTCATGTCCACCGCTATCGTCAGATCACTTCGCGTTTCGATTCGAAAAGGTTTGGTGAAGGTCTGGTAGGTTTCGCCCAGATCCTTTCGCGTCAAAATCCATTCCATCAGCACATTATTATTGGAATCTGACACGCTAATTCCCACAACTGGTTGATCTGGAGGTTGATTCATTGTGCAGCGAACTCTTAGAGCAAGATCAATATCACCCTCCGGAGAATTGAAAACAGCCGTTTTAAGAAGACTCGGATCTGTGGTCCAGGATTTCTGATCGCGAGCGTCAGGATCCGTAATCTTCTTCCCCATGAAATGCCTGAACATTTCCGCCTCATAAACAAGTCTCGGCAAAGCTCCGTAATCCTGTTCGATGACCTGACAGATTTCCTGATCTGTCAGAGGTTCATCGAAGATTCTGCAACTATCGAAAAGACCCTGCCCGTTAGCTTGCGGATTCTCAGGCGGACCTAAAAACGTCAGTCTGCCGTCAACTTCGATATCAGGTATCCTTGGAACCCTGTCGGACGGCGTATCGTTAAACGAATAAAACACACCTTCACGGTTACCGTTGATCCTCAAAGAAAGAAATCGAGATTGATCGACAGACTCAAAATCCCACTCCACTAGAAAATGGCACCAGCCGCTAAGTGACAGATAAAATACCGGTAGATTGACATCATAAAACCCGCCGTCCGCCAGCCCGCGCAAACGTATGGCAACTCTGGAACAATCAGCGAAACAGACAAGAGATTCATTTCTAAACGGAAAATCTAAAACGAAAAACTCCCATGCCGTATTCAAGTTATTTTTTTTATCCCAATAAATCCAGATAGAAACCGCTCCGGAATGATCCTTGAACGACAGATTTGATAGATTCAAGGTTTCCGTAGTTTGTGGAATCAGTGTCAGGCAGGAACCGGACAGTCCCGGAGTTTTAGCTTCCCGATCGTCAAATGCCGCCTGCTTTAGCAGGTCGGCGCTGAAACAATGACAACTTATCACCAGCATGCAAATAACAACAAATTTCTGCTTCATCGGCTGCCTTTCATTGGACTTTTTTCTGTTGCCTGTCGTTCAAACAATCTTGAGTTAATTATAAATGGAAACCGGTGTCCGGATCAAAACGGCGGTATCGGCAGAAAAATCACGGCAAGTTTGCCTAACCACAGCGTTTGCGTTATAACCTTCTTGTTTATGGAAGCAAAATCTTTCGTCGGACGCAATATACGTGAGTATCAGATTCTGGAAGTGATCGGGCAGGGAGGTATGGCCGCCGTTCTTAAAGCCCGGCACACCGTTCTGAACACTATTCGAGCCATCAAACTCATCCGTGAAGACTGGTCACAGAATCCCAAGTTTGTTCAGCGTTTCAAGCGTGAAGCCCGTCTTCTTGTAAAACTCAACCATCCAAATCTTGTCCAGATTTTCGATTTTTTTGAGGAGCAGGGACATCTGTTTCTAGTGATGGATTTTGTTGAGGGGGAATCGCTTGCGAGCCGTTTGGAGCGGCAGGGACGTCTGCCGGAGCAGGTTATCATTCCAATCATGATCCAAGCCCTTGAAGGCCTGGCGGAAGCGCATATGAACGGCATTGTGCACCGGGATATCAGCCCGGAAAATATCATGCTGAAAACGCTTCGTGACGGATCGGAACGGGCTGTCATCATCGATTTCGGGATCGCAAAAGTCATCGAGGATCAGGAAGCCAGCGGAACCCTCAAGGTCAACTTGACGGAAACCGGCAAGTTCCTTGGAAAACTCAAATACTGTTCCCCGGAGCAGGTTGAAGGGAAACCGGCGGACATACGGACCGATTTGTACAGTGCCGGACTCATTCTTTACCGAGGACTTACCGGCGAGCTGCCATTCAGAGCACGTTCCGTCCTGGATGCTTTGTTTATGCGTCAGCATGAGGATGCACCCTCTCTGGCTGAAACAGCCAATCGCTCTTTTTCCACTCAACTGGAAGCCACCGTGAAAAAACTTTTGGCGCGCAAGCCTGATGACCGGTATTTTTCTGCTGCTGATGTCATCGTAGCGCTTCGAACGGCTCTGCAGTATGAACCCGAATCAACCGACATTGCAACAGCCAGGCTTCCCGATCTTGCCGAAGAGACCGTGGCGGAACAGGAAATAACACCTCCCAGATTAAAACAAAAAGATACAAAACCTCAGGTTTCTGAACGGCAATCCCAACTCGGTATTTATCTGGCAATTGGGTTTGCTGTCATTGTCATCGTAGCTGCCGTTCTGGCACTTCTGCACTTCCAACCCGATTTGCCATCGTTTTTCATCACAGAACAGCCTGTGACTGCTGTGCCGGTCACACCTCAGACGACACCCATCGTATTTCCCTGGATGACGCCGACGCAAACACATGCGTCCGCCGCTGGCACAGAAACACCACCGGCAACACCGTCCGGCATACCGACGTTTACTGCTCAGACATCGACACCCGTCGCAACGCAAACCATTCATTCGCCAACACCGGCAACCGGGCCATCGCAAATAGCAACCCCGCCGCCCCATGATCTGCCTGTCATTTGGACACCACGACCCCGGAAATCATTTCCGCCGGTCCCGGTAATATCTCAACAGGATTCCAGAGTGTTCATCGTCTCCGCTTCCGGAAATGCTCACTTTACATCGATCAAAGAAGCTCTGGAAAAAATCCCTGAGGCATCCCGCCTGATCATCAGACCGGGAATCTACAACGAGACACTCGTGATTAACAAACCGGTAGAATTGATCGGTGAAGGAAACCGGGAGGATATTATCATCACATCAGCAAACGGTTACTGCCTTTACATGCAAACAGATCTTGCTGCCGTTCGGGGTGTAACATTGCAGTGCAATGCCGGTCAAACCTTGCGGAAATACACCGTGGAAATACCTCAGGGACATCTGGTCCTTCAGGATTGTATCATCACATCGAATTCTCTTTCCTGCATTGCGGCGTACGGTGAAACGGCTTTCGCGGAGTTGAGGAGTTGTATTGTGCGTGATGGTGCCGAGAGCGGTTTGTTTTTCTACAACAACAGCAGCGGCCGGATTATTGACTGTGACATCTATAATCATCAGCTGACAGGCATCATCATCAAATCTGATGCTGATCCGTATATTTACAACTGCCATATCCATAATGGCCGACAGAGCGGAGTATTTGTGTATTCCAGCGGAAGAGGCACATTGGAGAGTTGCCGTATCACCGGAAACGCCTATTCAGGAATCATGATCAAAGACCACGGTAATCCTGCGCTGCAATACTGCACCATTTCGACTAATCAGCAAAGCGGTATTTTTACATACGATAGCGGCAAGGGCATCGTGGATCGTTGTGATATTTACTCGAATGCACACAGCGGTATCCGCCTGGAAAACAACGCGGAATTGACGGTAACCGGCTCCCGGATACATCATAACACCATATCCGGCCTGCGGATAAAAACGGAAGCCACCCCCGTGATCGACGGTTGTGAAATATATGAGAACCGTCTGGAGGGTATCTGGGTATCCGACAATGGAGGCGGCACCGTCCGGAATAGCAGCTTTTGGGGGAATGAGCGCGGTCCATGGCGGATCGAAAGCAGTCCGGCATTTCGAACCGAAAACAATCAATTGTCGGGCAAATAATATACCTGACGAAGGTCTCAAATTTATTGAGGGGTTAAATTTGAATCAGACGTCGACCAGCATACTATTTCAGTGGATCTGGAGATATCTCGGAAAATACAAGCGCCGCATGGCGATCGGTTTGATATGTCTGTTTGCCGCATCAAGCCTCTCCATGACAATACCATGGATTGTAAAATTGGCTATCGACGATCTGACCCATAATACTCAAACAAACCGTGTAACAATGTTCATCGGTCTGATCGGCATCATCGCCCTGTTTCAGGGAGTATTCAGATACACAATGCGGCAGCAGCTTATCGGAGCGAGCCGGCTGGCGGAGTATCGCATACGAGCCGATCTGTTTGCACACGTTCAGCAACTTCCTCAGACATTCTTCAACCGCTATCGAACGGGCGACATCATGTCGCGCCTTACAAATGATATCCTTGCAATCCGTATGGTCATGGGTCCGGCAATATTGCAAATGGGAAATACGGCCGTTTCCCTGGTGTTTGCCATGATCATGATGACCGCCATCGATCCGCTGCTGACATTGATATCCCTTGCACCCCTTCCCCTGATGCCCTTGACGTTATATTTTCTGGGACGGAAAGTCCGCGAACGGTCTGAACGGGTCCAGGAACAGATGGCCGAAATCAACACGTTCGCTCAGGAAAACCTCACGGGTATGCGGATTGTAAAAGCCTATAACCTGCAGGAAAACCAGGAAGAGGCGTTCTCGAAACTCAGCCGTGAATATGTCGAACGCAATCTGAAACTGGTAATGGTTCAAGGCATGTTTATGCCGGTCATGGTGCTTCTCGCGGGTGTTGCCACCATTGTCGTGCTGCTGTTCGGCGGATGGTGGCTGATTACGGAACGCATTACCCTGGGCAGCCTCGTGGCGTTCCTTGAATATCTTGTTCTCCTGACATGGCCCATGTTCGCCATCGGCTGGGTTACCGGTCTTGTTCAGCAGGGATCGGCATCTATCGCCCGTATTTCACGTATTTTCAATGAATCCGGCCAACCGGATATGCTGCCGGAATCTTCCCGTTTCTCACCGGATGAAATCTGGGGCGATATTCGAGCGGAGGGAATCAATTTCAGTTATGGCCGGCAGAA
>JAFGJC010000036.1 GCA_016929305.1 candidate division CSSED10-310 bacterium
GCTGCTTCGCGAATCGATATCCATGCATCAACAAAAATTAGATGCGAAAAATATCAACTTACAGTTGCAACTGGATGATAAAATCCCTGATTTCGAAATCGATCCCTATCAACTTCAGCAGGTCTTCTCAAATCTCATCATCAACGCCCACGACGCACTTTCCGATTCCGGGCAGATTAAAATAATATCGGAATTTAAAAAGAACCATGTCGTTGTCAGCTTTTCTGATAACGGGACAGGTATTTCGGAAGATGTGATTGATCAGGTTTTTGATCCTTTTTTCACAACCAAAGAAGTCGGCAAAGGAACTGGATTGGGATTGTTCATCAGTTATAATATTATGGAAGTACTTGGGGGGACCATTGAGATCCAAAGCAAACCGGGTAAAGGCACCCAAATAGATATTGAGATCCCGTTCATCTCTAAGGACAATGCACATGATTAAATGCCTGGTAATTGAGGATGATGATTTAATGCAGGGCATGTTAAAAGAAGCTCTGAGCGAAAATTACATCTCTGTTACTCTTGCCGAAACTGGAGATCAGGGCTGGGCCCTATTCCAGGAGGAACCATTTGATCTGGTGATCACTGATTTTAAACTGCCCGGCATGGATGGATTGACAATTTTAGAACATATCAAATCCAAAGCACCTGAAACAATGGTGATACTTATCACCGGTTATGGAACCATTGAGGGTGCGGTAAAAGCCATGAAACTCGGCGCATTTGACTATCTGACCAAACCCTTCCTTTCTGAAGAACTCATCTACCTGGTTCAGAAGGCCTTGGAATTCCAGAATTTACGAGAGGAAAACAGACGTCTTAAAAAAGAATTGCTCGACCATTACGCGATCGAAAATATTATTGGTAAAAGCAAACCGATGCAGGATATTTTCCGTTTAATCGAGGTTGTGGCACCTACTCCCACCTCAGTACTGATTCAGGGAGAAAGTGGTACTGGAAAAGAAAGAATTGCTGAAGCGATTCATCATCTGAGCGATAGAAAAAACAAACCGTTAATCAAGGTCAGTTGTGCAGCATTGCCAGAGAATTTATTGGAAAGTGAACTTTTCGGACATGAAAAAGGTGCTTTCACCAATGCAATTCAAAAAAAATTAGGACGGTTTGAGATGGCCCATCAAGGTTCGATTTTTCTGGATGATGTGGACGATATGCATCCGGGAGTACAGATGAAACTGCTTCGTGTTCTGCAGGAGCGTGAAGTAGTCCGAGTCGGAGGAACCGAAACAATTTCTGTAAATGTACGCCTCATTGCAGCGACCAAAAAAGATTTAAAATTGAAGATTGCCGATGGATCCTTCCGTGACGACCTCTACTATCGGCTGAATGTAGTTCCGATTGTTCTTCCGCCACTGAAAGAACGTGTTGAAGACATCCCCTTGCTGATTCAGTATTTTACTGAAAAGTTCTGCACACGCTGCACAAAGACTCTGTCATTTACAGAATCAGCGATGAATGCGTTGTTAAACTATCCTTGGCCGGGAAATATTCGAGAGCTGGAAAATACGATTGAACGAATCGTTACAGTTTCACAAAAAGCACGAATCGATGTCAGCGATCTGCCGGAAAATTTTACCAGCAAACCGAAATGGAAACCTCAAAGTATCAAGAGTGCCGTCGCAGAGATAGAACTCAACCATATTCAAAAAGTATTGAAAATGACAGCAGGACATAAAAAGAAAGCTGCAGAAATTCTTGGAATTACGCCCAAAACGCTATGGGTTAAAATGAAAGAACTCGGAATTACAGGTTGATCCTCCCTTCCGGCTTATCATTTCGAATCACATTTTTTAAATTTTTTGATCATTCTGGGTGAGGCATTACAAACAAGTAATGCCATTCCTTTATTGTAACGATCAATTAAATCGCGTTAACTTCATAGTTATTGATGTTATATAAGATTTCAAATTTTATTTCGTCACTTTATTGTAAGGTTTTAAATATTTTCCAATAGTCACTTTGCAACTCTATCCATTTATTTTTAATAGAATTAGAATCTTTCCTATTTTGTGGCAGGCCTATTGCTTGTAACAAGTGAGGCATAAAAAATGGATTCAAGGTAAGTATGGAACAATTAAGTTTACAGATCCATAAGAGGACCGTCATTGAGCGACTTGAATGGCTCGTAAGACTGCGATGGATTGCATGTGGTATGGTGTTATTTGTCGTCACCGGATCTATCTATTTTATTAACCTGTCACTCCCTCAATTCCCGCTTTTTCTCGGCATCGGAATGATAGCGCTTTATAATGCCCTTTTCAGGTCTCAGCTCTCTCTGATAGAGAACCGATCTGACAGATTTTTTCTGTTCAGGAATGCTCAAAATTTTGCCAATATTCAGATCAGTATGGATCTCGTCCTGCTCAGCTACTTCATTCATTTTTCAGGAGGACTTGAGAATCCGTTTGTTTTCTATTTTATCTTCCACATGGTCATTGCCAGCACATTACTATCACCCAAAGCAGCCTATTTCCAGGCGACGCTTGCAATCATTCTTATTGCATTTATTGGATTTTCTGAATGGGCGAATTGGCTGCCGCATTATCATCTTGTTGGATTTCTCCATCCTGACGCCTGTAATATAAGTGCAGTTTTTACAATCGGCGTTCTTTTGATTATTGGATCGACTTTGATTCTGACAGTTTTTATGACCACTTCAATTGAACAGCAACTGCGCCATCGTGAATTAGAACTGGCTGAGGCCAATGCACAGCTGTCCGAGCAGGACCGGTTAAAATCACAATATGTACTCACTGTTTCCCACGACCTTCGAAGTTCGCTTGCAACAATTCAGAGCTGTCTCACCGTTGTGTTGAATAATTTGACAGGTGAAATTCCAAATCAAGCCAGAGAGATGATTTCCAGGGCAGAACAAAGGGCGAACA
>JAFGJC010000037.1 GCA_016929305.1 candidate division CSSED10-310 bacterium
AAAGAATTCAGCATTTTGCATCAAAAGGTGCCATGGATATCGATGGATTGGGTAAAAAACTAGTAAAAAAACTCGTATCAGAGGGTATTATAAAAGATTTTGCAGATATCTATGATGTAGATGAAATGACATTGGCGTCTCTGGAACGAATGGGTAAAAAATCAGCTCAAAATCTTGTGGAACAGATAAGTAAGTCAAAGAATACCACACTGCCTAAGTTTTTGTATGCACTTGGAATCCGGCATGTTGGTGAACAGACATCGAAGTTACTCGCCGAATATTTCGAAAGCCTTGATGCTTTGCAGAACGCAACGATTGAGGATCTGCAGAATGTTGAATCTATAGGCGGTGAAGTTGCCAAATCAATCATCGATTTTTTTAATAAAACAGAAACGAAAAAACTGATAGAAAAGTTAAACCGCCGGGGAATAAACATAGCACCAATTAAACGTTCTAATTCGGAAGGTATTTTTATCAACAAACGCTTTGTGCTAACTGGAACTTTGCATGCGTTTACTCGATCTCATGCTCGTGAGGAGATCGAAAAGCGAGGTGGAAAAGTTGTAGCCTCTGTCAGCAGGAACATAGATTACCTGATTGTCGGCAATGATCCTGGGTCGAAACTTGATCAGGCAAAACTATTGAACATTCCGCTGTTAAGTGAACAGGAATTCATTGAGTGGATAAAATAGAATGATTGATTTTGAAATCCTTAGTTTCGCTGGGTTTAGGGTATCAATTGACGCCGCAAACTTCAAAATGCTATGGTCTTTTATCAATATGAGGAGGAGGGATTGCATAATCTTTTCATCATTCGGTGATTATAGGTGATTCTGTGAAACAAACGTCTGAAGATTTATGGCTGCTAGTACTCAGGCAAGTGAAAAAGCGTGTGAGCCGGCAGGTCTTCGAGACCTGGTTTAAAAATACATCTCAACTGTCACTTGGTCCAGATATTCTAATTGTTGAAGTTCCGTCTGCTCTTTACAGTCAGTTTTTTAACGAAAAGTATTCAATCTTAATTCAAGAAATTGTAGAAGAACTTGCTCAGAAAAGAATGGAAATAAGGTATCAGATAGCTCAAACAACAGATCAGAGTTATGGACCGCTATTTGAATCCGGATTCACTGGTGTGGGGCTTGAGAAAAGTGAGAGTGACAATATATCGGTCGAACTTGAGCTTCATAAACAGGGAATGCAGTCTCATTATTCCTTCGAAAGATTTGTCGTCGGACCATCCAATCAATTTGCCCATGCGGCGGCGCTTGCGGTTGCGAGCAATCCGTCAAAATCCTACAACCCTTTCTACATATATGGCGGAGTAGGTTTGGGTAAAACGCACCTGATGCATGCAATTGGGAATAAAATCCATAAAAACAATCCGAAAGCGAATATTTTATATGTTCAATCAGAGCAATTCACGAACGATGTCATTGTTCACATCCGGTTGGATCGGATGCAGGAATTTCGAAAAAAATACAGGAATGTCGATGTTCTTCTCATTGACGATATTCAATTTATAGCCGGCAAGGATTCTACAGTAACGGAATTTTTTCATACCTTTAATACTTTGCACAACGCCAGAAAACAAATAGTCATTTCATCTGATCAGCCACCACGGAATATTTCAAACCTGGAAGAACGCATCCGATCCCGATTTGAATGGGGATTGATTGCTGATATCCAGCCTCCAAGTCTTGAAACGAAGGTTGCCATACTTCAAAAGAAAGCTGAGGAGCTGGATATGGCTCTATCCAACGATATCGCACTTTTTATGGCATCGAAAATTACTTCAAATATTCGAGAACTGGAGGGTTCGTTGTTAAATCTGGCTGCACGTGTTTCTTTAACCGGATCCAAAGTTAACATGGAAGCTGCTTCGGAAGCGCTGAAACAGTATGTTTCAGAAAACGATCGAGTAGTTACGATTGATATGGTTCAAAAACAAGTGGCACAATTTTATGACATCAAGACATCATCTTTACGTGCAAAAGGACGATCTCAGGATGTCGCTATTCCTCGACAAGTTTCAATGTATTTGAGCAGAGAGCTGACACAACAGTCGCTGGTAGAAATTGGGAAAAAGTTTGGAGGGAGAAACCATACAACTGTTATTCATGCATGTAAAAAGATAGAATCCGAAATGCTCAGAAATTCAGAACTTAAAAACCAGGTGAATCTTTTAAAGGGAATTTTACAGGGTTAAGTTGAAATTATTGATCGACAGTAAATCAAGAAACATCTTCATAATATTGATCTTTCTAATGAGTATAACTGTTTATCTGGATGGTTGTTCACACCACGCTTCTCGAGTGCCTGACGACTCAAACTTTCCTGTGGATCACCAGGTTTGCGATGAGGAGGTTATAAAGCCCATTGAAAGTGAGAAAAATATAACTACTGAACCTGACACCGAAACAAATCGTCAGCAAGAAACCAGTAAAGACATCTGTTTATCGGCATTAGAGATTGAAACAAGCAATGAACAGGATTACAAGATGCTGGCATCTGATGACAATTCAAAAGGTGAAACGAAACCCTGCTATCTGCATATTCCATTGAACCCGGTCATTCAGCGACGAATAAACACCTACCTGACAAAGCGAAGGCGTGATCTGATAAGCGCTTTGGAAAAAGGCTCGCTTTATATTCCAATGATAGAAAAGCAACTTGAAGAACGCAGCTTACCCCAGGAATTAAAGTGGATACCTGTTGTGGAGAGTGGATACAACATCCATGCAAGGTCACCGCGCTGTGCCAAGGGGATGTGGCAATTAATGCCCACTACAGCAAGGAAATTTGGTATCCGCATCGACGAATGGATCGATGAACGTGTTGATCCGGAAAAATCAACAGAAACAGCTTTAAACATTTTATCATATCTTTATCAGAAACTTGATTGCTGGCTACTCGCTTTAGCAGCATATAATGCTGGTGAAGGAAAAATATTTGAAGCTATGGAAAGGACCGGGTCCCGGGATTTCTGGAAACTCTATGAATCAAAAGCGATACCTCCTCAAACGAGATATTATGTTACTGCGATTTTAGCGCTCCAGCATATTGATGAAAATGCTGATATTTATGGTATCCCTCGATATGCCAACGCTTATACTGTCGATGTCATTCCTCTTGACAATCAGATCGATTTGGAAGTGGTATCCCGATGCGCAGGAACGGATATTAATATCATTTCAAATCTTAATCCGGCTCTCAAAAGACGATGGACACCCCCCAATTATCCAGGGTTTCAGTTGAAAATTCCTGTCCCCAAAAAAGCGGAATGTTTAAAAAATTTAGAAAAAATACCCCAAAAGGACTATCTGCGATGGGAAACGCACGAGGTTATTCCCGGAGATACGTTGAGTTTTATAGCTGCCAAATACGGCTCAACAATCCCGGAAATCATGCGCAGTAATGGTCTTACGAAAACACTTATTCGAGCTGGATGGACTTTAGTGGTGCCGATTGGAATTGTAGATCCAAATTAAGGATTCACTTGACCTGTTAGAATAACCTTGATTGTCTCCAATATAATGCGCATATCAAGCCAAAAAGATTGATTGTAGATATAGGTCAAATCATATTTCAATTTGTTTTCGGGTGTTGTTGCATAACCACCGTTTACTTGAGCCAGTCCGGTTAATCCGGGAGCGGATTTGAACCTTTCACCGTATCCGGGAATTCGATCGATGTAGTCCTTGACAAAAAATGGACGTTCCGGACGCGGTCC
>JAFGJC010000368.1 GCA_016929305.1 candidate division CSSED10-310 bacterium
CTTGGAGTTCGACGACAGCATAATACGAATCGGTACTCTCTACCATTATATTATGTGAAGGACTATGAATATACTTTATGGGATAGCCGGTATCTATATCAAGTAGAATACGAATGTCATGTCCGGATCGCATTCCGGGTTTTAGCACTGGAGGGGTTATTTTTGAGGCGTCCGGCACATCTGTCGTATCCAAAGCCCATCCCCCTCCAGTTTTCCCGATGGGATTGCCTGGAATGAAGCGGGGTCCGACAACCATCGGGAAATTAAATTCATATTCTCCATGATCATAAGTGATATCCTGTACATAACTGATAGCAATCGTAATCTTGTCTCCGGGTGCAATATTTGTAATGGATTGAGTGAAAATATTGGGACGTTCTTGAGTTAGCAGGGAAGCCGTGTTTCCATGATGGCGTGCTTGTTGATACAGCATTTCTGCTTCACTCCGTTCCTTAATGACACCTTTTACCACTCGAGTGCCGATAATCATGTTCATCTGATCAACAGCGGCGTTATCCGGCAACGGGAACACATATATCGCTTCGATAGGGTGATCCTCTGAATTAAAAAATTCCTGTCTGACATCCACCCTGGCAATGAATCCGGAAATTTCAGCATTGACAACGGTATGTTTTAGAGGGATTTCGAGATATGTTTGCTGCCCATTTTCTTCTGAGAAAGCATACAATGACCCCTGACCGGTTTCCGGAAAAGGTGACTGTCCGAAAACAACTGAAAAAAGTGTTACAAATCCTGTTGCCAAAATCCAAATCAACTTTTTCATCTTACATCCTCCTGTTAACGTTACACGTTCCATTTTCAGAAGAGGTAAACGTGGGAGGTGAGAAAAAGTTTTAATAGTGAGTAAAAAGCAAAAAAGCCATGTTCTGATTGACAGGGTATTTGACGGGTTTAAGGAGCAGTAAACGCTTCAACTTGATATTTTTTTTTGATTGATGAACAATCACATCTGAATGTCAAGGGAGGTGAAAGTTGAGTATACTGGATTTTTTTCGAAAAAAAACACTTCCTCCGGGAGATACCGTCACTCAAAAAGCCGGATTGAAACTGGTTAACAAGAATGCAGATCCAGCTGCAAGATATCAGGCAGTTGACACCCTGGCTGAGATTGGAACAGAAGAAGCGATTTATTGCCTGCTTCAACGATTCACGATCGTTATCGGAACTCAAATTCCGGATGAAGATGAAAAAAAATATGTGTTCGATAAAATCAGAGGATTCGGCAAAAAAGCGATCAATCCAATCATGAAGTTCCTTTATGAAAAAGAGCACGCTGCACAGGCACTTCAGTTAATGAAAACCATCTGCAATGAAGAGGAGCGGTTGGAAAATCTATTGAAACTTGTCGAATCATTTGATCCTTACTACTCAAAATATCCTGATAAAAAAATACAGACCTTCAATTCTCTTAAGGAATTCAGGGATTTACGGATTATACAAGTCATAAAACCGTTTTTGGATGATGATGATGATGATATCCGCATATCCGCCATTGATGCTTTGGCTACTCAGGGTGATGAAGAACAACTTCGCGAAATGTTTCTCGACATTATCATTACCGCTGATGAACGCCCGAGGGTGCGAATCGAAGCCTGTCGCGTTTTGGTAGACAATCATTGGAATGTAAAAGGATTTCGAAAACAGATATCAAAAGTACTGCCGGAACAGTTCTATTTGGATGGTAAGGGTTACCTGCATTTTAAATCGGGTTTTGAGCCACAATTCTAAAATACGCAGGTGTTATCGAAGTTTTTCTTGTACGTAGGTGTCAGTCCATTGAGCGCGTTTTTGGGCAAGATCGTCCAGAATATCTCTTAACAATGTTTCCGAAAGGCTTACATTGAGTTTGGGATGATTGGGCCACAACTTATGGTAACCGGCGTTTTTGGGTGCAGTTCCCGAGTTTCTGAATACGCCTTCTCCCATGAGACAATCCGGTTCTCCTTCGGGTCTTAACCAGAATCGCAACCAGATGATGTCCGGTCCTGCCCAGCTTCGCCGATCGATATGCAACCCCACGTAAAGTTCGTCGAAGACTTCAAGTGTTCCATAAATGAGCTGGGCTACAGGCAGATCATCATCCCAGTCTTTTGTTTGGAGCTTTCCTTCCAATAATCGTTCCCATTCCCAGGTAAACACAAGTTCGGGATTTATGCCATTCACAAAAGCACGCCCATAGGCATCTCCAAACATTTTAATATAGTTGGGGATAAATGCTTTGGCATAGGCAGATAAACGGCTTGGTTCATCAATGGATTCCCAAAGAACCAGTGCCTGTTTTTCAGCAATTGAAATGCCGTTCCCCGCATAGGCATCGGGTTTCCGAGCACAATATATTTCAGGGAGATCCCAAAACATGCGTCCGACAACACGATCAAGATCAAAGCGTTCACTTGCAAGACCTTCTAAAACACGCAAATAAGCAATAAAAGGATCATCGATAACCATGATTTCATTGTCTTTTGTATCTCCGAATATAATGTGTCCGGAGGGTTCGCCACCTAATAGTGAACCTTGACCGCGATCAAGAAAATAGTCAATGATGGATCTGTCTCCCACGTTGACGATTCGTATGGAAAAGGTTTTATTTTCTTGAGCTAGTAACTGCTGTTTTCGTAAACGAAGTGCTTTTTCAAGAACGATACTGCTTTCAACCGTGAACACGACTTCGGTGAATTTTTCCGAAGGTATGATATATGTCAACAATCTAAGCATAGCATCACCGGTGAGAAAAGGAATCTCCTGTTTTGCAATATCGGGGGCAGTGATCAATAATCTGTCCGCATCTCCATCAACCATTAAACCCGGAAGTGGCTGTCGTGTCAGAAATTCAGATTCAATTTCCGTTAAAAGATCATTATTGATATTTGGGTGATCAATATGAACGATAGTAATCATCGTTTTGAAATCGGTATAGCCGATGGGAATTCGCTGAAAATGCTCACATTCCTGATAGGTTTCAATCTGTGTTTTCAGGGTTGCATTATTTTGTGCAAATGCGTCTGGAAGAAACAATATCCGCCGTGTGTTTGCTCCATATCCAGGCATCCCCTGTGAAAATTTTGACAACTCACCTGGTTGGGGTTGTTCCGGTGTTTCGCCATAAGCATATGCTGCACCTATTTTATAATTCATTTTTTGGGGACTGCGAACACACCCGTATCCGATAATCGGGATACCCAGACACAGAAAAACAGAAATCGTCGGGCTTATCCGCGAAATAGTCCCATCTTCCGTCACCGGACAGGCGGCTGCTCCAAATGCCAGATCCAGAGGTAAAAATCGCATCTCAAGTCTACTTGTCTGTTCGATACGAAGCCGCGCTGTTTCCAGGAGATTTTGAAGAGCGCTGAAATGGCGCCTCTCGATTTCTAAAATATTTACGGAAAGTGTTCCACTCTGACGGTTCGGTTCAGGAAAACAACTTTCCATCTCGCAGATGGAGAGAGCCTGTATTCGATTCTCTATGTTTTCCTCCATTTTTATAACGAGAGGACGGCCTGACCAGAATACTTTTATTCCATTGTATTGAACCGGGTTGTGTGATGCGGTAATGACAATGGTAACTCCACTGCGATTCAAAGAGTAACAAGGTGTTGAAGCAACCCCGCCGAATTCCAGTGAAATACCTTCATCGAGTAACCCTCGCATTAGCGTTAATGCCATACAAAAACTAGATTCCCGAGGATCCATGATGACCCATACGGGATCTTTGATACGCAAATCCCGCATCAGATTACCTGCAGCGCGCCCGAAAAAATATGCGAGTTTAGGAGTAATCATGTTTTCTTTGATCAACAGTTCAAATGGATTTCCCAATAATGATGGATTATACTCTCCACGAATACCGCTCGTGCCAAATAACTTGGGCGACAATTCCGCTGTGTCAACAGCATTGAGTTTTTCATTGAACGTCTCTTCCTTGATTTTCTTAAGTTGATGTATCTGCTCGCTGAGATGTTGATCAACGGAAAGCGCATCCTGAATGATACGACTTTCAATGCCGAGCCAGGTATTTCCTACTAGTTTTTTTATTTCCATGATCAATGGCTCCCAGGATTTGATATTGCCTCTATCAACGTATTTGCTTGCGTATTTAACGATGTTTTGACCGTTTCCAAGTCTTCATCGGTTATTGTATCCGAAACTGCCTGCCAAAGTTGCGAATAGAACTTGATTTTCGGTTCGGTTCCTGATGGTCTTACGGTAATTCGGTTTTTACCGGAAGCATTAAAAGTGAATGTCAGAACGTTTCCACAATGTTGATGGATTCTACCGATAATCTCGCCCGTCGAGATGTCGCGGATTTCATTTACTGTGCGATCGATAACGTGGTGAACCGAATACGGACCGATTGTTTTCGGTGGATTTTTACGAAGTGCAGACATGATTGATAACATGGTTTCCAAACCGCTTTTCCCAGGATAATATATGGATCGAGTTACTTCGGAGTAATAGCCGTATTTTCGGTACAAGTCATTTAAATGCTGGTAGATGGTTTTGTTTTTTTCTGCAAGTTCGGAAGCCAGTTCCGCAAGGTGCAGAGCTGCAGGAGCGGAATCTTTATCTCTTACAAATGTCCCCCGGTTATAACCGTGACTTTCTTCCGTCGTGAATATTACAGTTTTTTCCGGAGGCAGACTTTCGGTGACTTCTGCAATATATTTGAACCCCACCAGTAGATCCTTAATCACCTCCACATTATATTCTTTACAAAGAGCATCAAGCATTTCTGTTGTAACAATCGTTTTTATTAAAACAGGCTGCTCAGGCAGAATGTTTTTCAATGTCATTTGCCGAAGCACATGATCCAGAATAAGGATCCCGATCTGATTTCCGGTCAAAAATAACCATCGCGAAGGATTAACAAATTCCGGACATGGTACTGTTGCACCCAACCGGTCCGCATCCGGATCAGATGCCATGGCCACAGATGCCTTAGAAAGATCGGCGAGTTGTGTAACCTTTTCCATGGCAGCAGGAAGTTCTGGATTTGGCAATCTATTTTTAACGGAAGAAAAATCTGGATCAGGAACCATCTGCTCTTGCACGGTAACCAGGTTGAAATTCAGAGATGATAACAAGGGAACGACATTGGTGTTTCCGACACCGTGCAAGGGGGTATAGGCAATTTTTGCACGTCTGGAATCACTCAGTGATAAAGATTGCAGACAGTTAAGATATGCGGTGTCTATGGTTTTGTCGAGAAGTTTAATCTTACCGTCCCGGGTCGCCTGGTCGAATGGAATTCTATTAATACGCGTGACTTTTTGTACACGTTTGATGATGCCTTGATCGTGAGGTGGAAGGACCTGTCCGCCATCTGCCCATGAAACCTTGATGCCGTTATCTGAGGGAGGATTGTGACTTGCAGAAATCATGCATCCTGCCTGAGTGTGGAGATATCTTATTGAGAAACTGAGTTGAGGTGTTGATCTGGGAGAAGGATAGAAGAAGGCAGGGATATTGTTTGCGGCCAGTATCTGTGCGACTTCACGGGCGAATTCAAGTGAGCCGTGGCGCGTATCATATGCGATAACGACGCCTTTTGACGGTGATCCGATTTCATGAATATAATCTGCCAGTCCCTGTGCACTTTCACCGATTGTTCTCAGATTTATCCGGTTAGGACCAATACCTCTCGATCCACGCCTTCCGCCTGTCCCAAATTCAATAATCTTGTAAAAACAATCATCCAATTCTTCCCATGCGTTCTGTTTTACTTTTTCTTCTATGGCTTCTCGATATTCTTTGAATTCCGGTTTTGTAATCCATTTTTTCAGATTCTCGACACTTTCTTTACATAGTTTTTTTTCATTGAACGCTCGTTCTATTTCACTCAGAATATCCATCATTACCTCCCGCTATGATTAACATCTTATTAGACCATAACCTGAGGTGATATTAAAGAGTTAACCGCCGAAATTCAGCTTTACATGGATAATTGTTTAATACCACAAAAGCATCGACACTGTGAGCAGTTAGCTGAACAATCAGACTGCCTTTTGTGTAATATTCCTGCGAACCGCCATGTCGGCAGATACTCATTGCTGTTTCTCCCTGGTAGTGGCTTTTAACCAGATCCATAATATCATCAAGCGTATTTTGAGTTCCTTTTATGGAAAGATGTTTAAGAGCGTCATTGTACCGCATTGCAGAAGAGGTATGCAGCGTATTTTCTTCCGGCATCGGTCGAATCGAATTCAGTAAGATGAAAAAATTGGATCGAACGAGGTAAGGTAGGGAAGCTCTGTATTGAATCCCCCATCGGTCCGGAGAATACTCCATAGCAATGGCTTCATTTCTGTCTCCGGTCATGATGATATCACCGTTTCCGCCAATATGTTTACTCTGATAACAACGCATCAGAAATTCCATTGCCTCCTGAGCTGTTTCGCACTCGGCCAATGCCTCCTCATAAGCAACCAGGGAATCATTAAGGCTTGTATATGATGTTCCGCAATAATTTGGCAAACAATTACCATCCGCTCCCAGAATAACCATTCCCGCTTCATTGACTCCAGCCCATACCCCTTTTTCTCGCGGGTTATGACTTGAGGAGAGTTTCAGATATCTGAACCGGGAACCTTTTTCAATAAAAGGTTGGTGGTAGGTAAATTGATCCGTCTGATCAAGGTTTTTAAAAAAGTAGCTTTCCCTGTTAGTAAAATTTTTTACAGCCCCTATGGTACACATCGTTTCCTCCTTCCAATAAAGCCCGATACAAAGCTAGAAGAACTATTTGACGGGGTCAAGTTTTTTACGGCTTGCGATGAGGGGACGCTTGCATTAGACTGCCAAAGCAGGCCTTGTGGGGTTGGGTCTGGAAAGGAGTTTTCTCGTGGTTCGCATTCTTGGGATCAACATGAGCCATTATTCGTCTGCATGCCTGTTTCAAGACGGGGAGCTTGTCGCGGCAATCCCTGAAGAACGTTTGAACAGAGTAAAATTCAGTGCCGATTTTCCGGAAAAGGCTATTTCCAAAGTGTTGAAAATGGCAGGTATCGAACCAAGAGATATCGATGAGGTGGCTATCGGAACACGATGTGAAATGTTTGATTCCAATAAAGCGCAAACAGGCGAATATCGCAAAACAACGCGAATGGTCTCGATACTGTCTCGGTTGATGCCCATCTGGTTTGTGCAATCGAATTTTCTGAAGCAGTTTTATATACATTCATTAGGAGCTGTTCGCCGTCATCAGTTTATGACCCGTTATCTTCCTTTCTTTACGGATATTGGTATTCCAAAAACGAAACTAAAGTACTACGACCATCATATGTGCCATGCCGCTACAGCGTATTATATGTCACCCTGGCGGAACAAAACACTTGTTTTCACCTGCGATGGTAATGGGGATGGTGATTGCGGATCGGTTTGGATCGCTGAAGGTTATGACCTTCGATGCATGCGACGGATACCATCAATTCATTCAATCGGCGGATTGTATGCCCGAACAACGAAATTCATGGGAATGGCGCCATGGCAGGATGAATATAAAGTCATGGGAATGGCTCCTTGGGGTGAAAAAAAACGGGCACTCCCTGTTCTTCAAAAATTCCGGCAGATTTGGCGCACCGAAGGACTCACATATCGAAACATGTGTGGTTTTGCCGGTGATGCTCTGGTGGAACATTTACGAAAAACGTTCAAAAATGTGCGTTTCGATTACCTGGCTTATGGTATTCAGACACTGACGGAAGAGATTTTAAGTCAATGGGTCGAAAATAATGTGAATCACTACAGACTGAATCAGATCGCATGTTCTGGTGGTGTATTTTTAAATGTCAAAGCCAATAAACGGATTATTGAACTACCGGGTGTCGATCGAGCGTTTTGGTTTCCTGCAGCTGGTGACGATTCCATAGCTATTGGTGCAGGCATCCTGGCAACCCTTGCCTATCAAAAGGCTAGAGGTCAAGAGCTTTATATAAAACCAATGTCCAATGTCTACTGGGGTGAGGAGATCGATACGCATATTGAGACTTTTACAAAGACATTTCCGCGAAATGGCTACAAAATCGAGAAGATTCATAATATCAACGAGCGAATTGCAGAGCTTTTAGCCAGCAACCATATTGTTGCCAGATGCACGGGCAGAATGGAGTATGGACCTCGGGCACTGGGAAACAGGTCAATCCTTTCCAATCCTTCAAATATCGAAACCATTGAGCGGTTGAATGCCATGATAAAGAGCAGGGATTTCTGGATGCCCTTTGCGGGAACCATTCTGGATACTGCTGCAGAAAAATACCTGAATCACATCAAAAATATACCCTCGCCCTATATGATCCTGTCGTTTGACACCACTTCCGGGTACAGACATGAAATCAAAGCAGCAACTCATCAAGCAGATAAAACCATCAGACCTCAGATTCTAACGGAGGAGTTTAATCCTGAGTTTTATGATCTGATTCATAGGTTTGAGTCATTAACGGGAATAGGTGCTGTTTTAAACACCTCTTTAAATTTGCATGGGGATCCCATGGTCAATTTACCGGAGGAGGCGATGTATGTTCTGGAAAACAGCGCGTTAAAATATCTTGCATTAGGCCGCTATCTGATCACAAAAGAGACAGGCTGAATCAAAGATTTCCATTAGTATGCAATTTTTACACAACAACAGGTGATAGTTGCATCAGTTTACAACGCAGTAGATGGTTAGATATTCATAACATATTGTCAAATAAGCATTCTTGAGTTTACGGCATCTTGGCATCAATTTTGCTTGTAGAATAGTCAGAGTTACGGTTTGGCAAAGTAATTCTGGCCTACCTGGACAGGCTTACCAATATGATATCCCACCAAACCGGACGGGTGCCAAACTCTCAGTTCCGGTTAACCTACCTACGATGACCCGCCTGACGGGGATTGCAAAGAGCGGTTCCCGAGGGCGGGCCCGCCAATGTACAGGCGGTTTTTTTTATCAATCAGGATCTTGAAAGTTTTATACGGCCCTTTTCATCGACACCCAGCACGACAACCGAGATCGAATCTCCGATATTTAGTGCTCTGAACAGTGATTCATCTCCGGGCTCCCATTCGGAAATATGCACCAGGCCTTCGGTTCCGGGAAAAAGCTCAACAAATACTCCAAACGGCTTAATAGAGACAACTTTAGCGTTATAGGTGACGCCAACCTGTGGCTCCTGAACAATTTCTGCTATCTGACGACGAGCTGATTCCGCTGACATTTGAGTTTTTGCAAAAATGAGGATTGCTCCGTCATCATTTATGGAAATTTCTGCCGATGACGATTCGGTAATTGATTTGATGGTTTTGCCTCCCGGACCGATGATATCCCGAATTCGTTCTGGGCGGACCGTCAATGTTATCATCCTGGGGGCATGGGATTTTAAGGATTTTCTGGGAGCAGGGATTATATCCCGCATTTTTTCCAAAATATGGCATCGGGCAGTTCTGGCTTGTTGCAATGCGGTCTGTAAAATGGCGATCGGCAGTTTTCCGATTTTATTGTCCATCTGGATTGCAGTAATACCCTTTTCCGTACCGGCTACTTTGAAGTCCATATCTCCCAGGTGATCCTCGTCACCGGTAATGTCAGAAAGGATAACAGTGGTTTCTTCTTCTGAAATCAGACCCATGGCGACACCTGCAACAGGTTTTTTGATCGGAACGCCGGCATCCATCAGCGCCAGGCATCCGCCACAGACGGTAGCCATTGATGAAGAACCGTGAGATTCCGTTATTTCGGAATAGATGCGTACTGTGTAAGGAAACGATTCCCGTTCCGGAAAAACGGGTTTCAGTGCATTCCAGGCCAGATAACCATGACCGATTTCGCGTCTCCCTGGTCCACGCATCGGTTTGGTTTCACCGACCGAGTAGGGTGGAAATTGATAATGCAAGAAAAAGGAGGATTCCTCATCGCCATAAACAGTTTCGGTCTTGAGAGAATCCTGCGGTGATCCAATAGTACAATTTACGCAGGCTTGAGTTTCTCCACGGGTAAAGACAGCAGATCCATGTGGTTGATACAACCAGTCAACGCGTCCCGAAATGTGACGGATATCCAAAGATCCTCTTCCATCCAGCCGCCTGTTGTTCTTCAGTATTCGTTGCCGCACGATGTTATATTTGATGTCATCAAACGCTGATTCATATAGGGCTAAATTATCCAGATCAGATTGTTCATAGTGTGTTCGTAGTTCTTCCCTCAGGTTATACAAGGCGGTGTTGCGTTGTTTTTTCCCCTGTACATTCAGTGTTTCGTTGATACGGTGTTCAAAATCCCTGATCACAGTACTCTGAATATAATCATGTGACTCTGGAGATTTATAACGACGAGGCTGAAGATCTAAAGATGCACGCCAATCATCAAAAAAATCAAAAACCGGCAATAATGTTTTCTGAGCGAGATCGATTGCCTCCAAAATCACTGTTTCTTCCGTTTCATTGGCATGACCTTCCATCATTACCAGCCCATCCCGACCGCAGGAAATAGTGAGTTCCATCTCAACATGACGGCGTTGGGATCGAGTGGGATTGATGACAAATCCGGATGCTGTTTTTGCAATTCTGAGGCCGGCGGCGGGTCCCTGCCATGGAATATCCGAAATCCTCAACGCTGCGGTTGCAGCAAGGAGACCCAGAATGTCCGAATCAACGTCGGGATCTGCTGACAGGAGTGTTGCGATGATTTGTGTTTCGCAGCGAAAATCTTTTGGGAAAAGGGGTCTTATCGATCGGTCAATGATTCGCGAAATCAGAATCTCCCGCTCACTCATACGGCCTTCCCGCTTTCCGTAGACATGCGGTATGACGCCGGCGGCGCCGTAAAGCTCGCGATAGTCAACGGTTAGCGGAAAAAAATCGGTATCGGAACGGGGATCGCGAGCGGCCACTGCCGTGGCCAGTACGGCAGCATTCCGCTGCCGTACGATGACGGCGCCGTCGGCCTGTCTGGCGATCTCACCCGTTTCGAAAGATATGTCATGCCCGGCAATCTTTAGAGTTTTTCGGTTCATATAGTATCGATCACCAACCCCATTCCGTATAGGCATAGTCCATAAGCTGCATGGTGGTATGATCGAATGCCGCCGTCCAGAATTTCAATCCATCCGCATGACCACTGACTTCAGGCCAGGTGAATTCCAATATGGATTCCCGGTTGATGCTGTAGTCCGGAATATTCTGAGTCATATAATCAAGCTGATTACTCCATGATGGCCAAAACCAGTATAATCCATAGACATCAAGAATGATCCATTTATCAATGCTCAGGGCATCTCGATAGTTTGCAACCGTGCAAGCAAGCTCAAAACTGTCTCCTGCTTCAAATACGGACTGCGAAGTCGTGATCGAAATGGAAAGCGGATCAGGAAATTTCGTATTGAAATCATCGGTAACGCCTGAAAGAATCGCCAGGTCATCGATATTCCATCCTCCGAAATTCAAGCCTTCATCGGTATCAAGGGTGAAGGTAATCTGCACCGTGTCTGCACCTGAAACAGCATCGGTAATATCATATACACAGTGAACCCAGTGCTTATCGATGAGGTGTCCTGAATAGGGATTAATCCAAACCTCATTTCCGTTCACCAGAATTTTTGCCTGATCAAAACGGCTCTCTTCAACCGTAAGCCACCGCCAGAAGGTAAGGTAAATATGATCCATTCCCGTACAATCAAATACCGGCGACTGGAGGTAATTTGACATATTGCTTAAGTAACTGCCGCCAGGGTTGAGGTTCGTACCCCAAAAACTAAATCCGGAATGAGGTATGAGAGGATCGTATCCGACTGGTTCTTCTGAATCGGGCATACCGCGCATCCAGTTGTCTTTTCGGCGTGTATAGCCATGGATCCAGCCATCATCTGATGCGCCTTCGAAATCGTTCTGGTGAAGTGTGAACAGAGGTCCGGCCAGCCAGGAAATCGAGATATCCCAGGAACCGGTGGAAAACGATACCGACACTGTCATATCGACTTGCTCGAGCGGTTCGATACCATTGACGGTGAAAATGAAATTTCCCTGTGAGGCAGCGGAGGTGTTGGAAGGGATGTCGATAAAGGGCAGAACTCCGGTAACGATATTAATCGCAGGATTGGAACAGGTCAGTGTAGCGGTGACACCGATGGCATCTTCACGGCCGATGTTTTTGAGTTCAATCGGCATATGAACGGTTTCTCCATCAACGGGTATTCCGTCATTGCCGTCATCAAAATCATAGCTTTCCAGATTAAAACTAATGGGAGGGACTTCCTCATAATAAACAATCGCGGATTGTTCACCGATATGCACGTCGCCACGCTGAATATAGAAAAATCCATTATCGCCCCAGTCATCGCCCCAGGAATTTTTGACAATCCATGATCCTTCCGGGCAGACGGTGTCGTCCCAGCCGACAATCACAACACCGTGATTGATGTCGGTGTTCGAATCATCCTGGTAACATCCATTCGTATACGCTTTTAGATTATTATTAGCGCCGATAACCGTTGCTACCGGTCCATAATCCTGAAGCGCTGCCTTGATACTGAGCTCATCGGTGTTGATGTATTCCCATGACGTGACATGTATATAAGGATAATAGTCCTGATCCAGACAGGTCATATTCTGTGCCTGGTAGGGATAATCAGACTCAATGATACATCCCGGATCTGTCAGATAGGTCCATGCGGAAGCATAACTGCCCCCATAGCAACCATAAGATCCTGGAGTGCAATCTACAAGCTGCTGTTCGGAATAATCCGGAGCGATGCCTGTATCGATATAGACCTGAGATTCCAGAACAGCGATTGCCGCAAACGCCCAGCACGATCCGCAGTTTGCCTGATCCCTGATCGGCGAGACTCCATTCATCTCTCGCCAATCAAATACCTCAGGAAAATCCCGGTCCGCAAGAGATGGGTCGAAAGTGGGTTCCTGATAATCGATCGGTGGAATATAGGTCAATAACGCTTGAAATTCTTCATCGGTTAATTTTGCCACCCAGTTGTCGGCATAGCTGGGGGAAACGAAACCAACAGATAAACAGAATAAAGTAATCATAAGAATGGAAGCACGTTTCATCGACAAACTCCTTTTTATTGAATTACTCCCCTGAAACAGGGAACAGAGAGCAAATATTAGGCCAATATGCCAGCAATGTCCAGCAGGTTTACTTTACCCAGACGATTTTTCTTACGCCTGGCAACTCCCGGAAGGTAGCACCTTGAATAACAGAACGCAGCAATTTTTCTGAATCATTAATGATACAGCCGCACAGCGCATCGATTCCATGGTCAAACAGGACTGTTGACAACGGTGTGGTTCCTCCAAGAACAATCTTAAAAGCATTGGGATTTGCACAGCCAAGGAGATCCTGGAATGTATGGTTAATGAAGGAACTGCCGGTGATTGCGATGACATCGGCGTCCGGGAAAACAGAAGATGCTTCGTGAACACCTTGTAAACCCTGATAAGGCGGATGTTGAATGACGGTTAATTTTCCTGCAATCTTATGAAGTCTTTCAGTAAATGGAAAATGACCGATTACGGCTGCATGTTTGTTTTGACTTTTTTCGAACAGCAGGTCCTGAGCTTTCATTTCAAGAATATTCTTGCGCGGTATCGGGATCAAGGCGTTCACGGCTGCCATTCCCAGGGAGGCTTCCAGAAGGTTGTTACTGAAACTTCGCATGGCAATTTCTTTGAGACTGTAGTGGTTCAATTTTCCGGAGTCTTCTATCCCGGCATGATCTGTGGAGCAAAGATTTCTGAAAGTGGAAGCCAAACCGGCTTGTGAAGCTGTCACGCACGTTACAAACGTTCCGATTGCGGCCGACTCCACCGGTTCATCGTTCACCAGATTTGAAATAATGTCTCTCAATATTTGCACACGATCCCCCCTCTGTTCCGGTTTGTTATTCCAATCAGATTTTAGAATGTCAGAATGCGTATGTAAAGCTCAAGCGGTAAGATCTCGGCTCAACCCAATAGTTTGCTTGACCAAAGTAATCCGGTCGACTGGGAGTGTAAACATCAACCTCACCGATAACGGTTTGCTGATCGAGAATGTTGAAAATGTCCAGAATGACGGTGAACGCCCCCCATTTCCCTGCTTTGAAAGTATTTTGTAGAGATATATCCCAGATTGTCACAGAGGGGAGTTCATATGTACCCCGACCTTCCGGGAAATAGCAGGCATAGCTGCGATACGGCGGCCGGCCGGTCCACGTGTCCGGGTCGCTGGAATCGTTAGCCGGATCATCGGGATCATAGGTTCTCGGCGGATTTGATCGTTTGGAGTAGGGAAAACCGGATCTCCAAAACCCGTCGATGCCTAACGAAAGTTCATACCAATCCGTGAGGGGATAATGAACGGCACCAGAAAGTTTGAGATAATGTTCTGCCGACCACGGGAGTTCTCCATACAAGTTCTGTGATGCGAAGTACGTATCGTAGGGGAAAGAAAATTGAGCAACACCAGAACTTCCGGGTTCCGAACTGTCGATGACCGTACCCTCTGCTTTTGAATAGGTATAACTGGTCATCATATCCAGGTATTTCGCAGTATAAGAAGCGCTGATTTCAATGCCGTCATAATCACGTGATGCCTCATCAACATTGGTCACGTAATAAAGGTGTTTTGAATAATCCTCATCGATTCTCGGGTCATACTGTTTAGATCCATCGAGGCCAGTAAACGAATCGTTCACACCTCCTTTATAGGTCCAGACGATATTGCCGTCATCATCGGCGAATAATCCGACATCCTCGATGATATCCCGTGTTTCACGCCGGATGTAGTTCAACTCAACCGAAAAGGAATCATTAAACACATGCTCAACGCCGATCACGAATTCATCCGTATATTCCGGATCAAGATTTGGATCAATAAGATTCCAATCACCTGGTTCATCCTGGTAATGCGTGCTCCAGCTTGTTTCATCGAAAAAATAATCTTCGTCGGGAATGCCGTTCCGGTCATTGTCGTGCCATTCCGGTCCCATGTAAAAATCGGTAGATGATGCAGAGTTGTCTACCGAAAATGGCTGGAACATGTATGGCAACGACAAATCAAACGGGCTGTAATAGCGTCCCCAGAACATACGGACAATATCCTTGCCGTTCTTGAAAATATCCCAATTGATACCCAGGCGCGGAGCGATCATGCCGGTAAATTTCATGTCTCCATATTCTTTATAGGATCCGTCCGAATTCATATATGAATCGGCTTTAAAATGTCCCCATCGCCATGCCGGTACGCTGATATCCCCCGCACCATTTTCATAAGTGGTATACTCAAAACGCGCACCCAGATTCAACGTCAGATTATCCAAAACCGACCAGTCATCCTGGAGAAACACGGCATAATAATTTCCCGAAACCGTTGATGTCCCCGGATTAAGAAGGAACGTTCGTGTTGCATCTTTCCAGAAATCAGGATCCGCCATATCCAGATTAATCACATATGAAGCATCTCCAGGAATGATATTGTATGAATCCCGCGAGATATCGTGCCACTCGAAACCACCCTTGAATCGGTGGCTTCCAGCAAGATCAGGAACCCAGTAAGCAGCCTCCAGACGCATCTGGAATCTCTCACGGTCATCCTCATTCCAAATATCGGCATTGTTATATGCCAGCCCTGAGTAGATATCATAAAACGGCGGCTTGTTTTTATTTCCGCTCTCAGGGAAATAATGTATTTGTTCGTTTGAAAATCCAGTCAGAAAGTCCAATTGCATGCGCTGACTGAATTCCCAGGTCCAGTTAAGGAAATAACAGGGGGCGGTGTTTTCCGTTCGCATTGCTGTATCGATAATGAAAAACGGGCTGTAGCTTTGGTTGTGGTATATCTTCAGGTTATCGAAATATGTAAGAGTAATCTTGTGATCTTCTCCAGGTTGATAGATCAACTTTGCATAGGGTGTCATGAATTCCCTGTCTTGATGGATATCTTTTTTCCAGGGGGCGTTCATGAAATACGATTCATAACTCGGCAGACCGGTGGTGGTTTCGCTGATTTCATAGTATTTATAAGATAATAGAAACCATAATTTGTCTTTTAAAATCGGACCTTCAACCGTCAGTGCCGGTTCCCAGTGATTTTCATCGTAAGTATAGTAATAATTATCCTGTTTATGACTGTCCTGCCAGTCCGATTCGAAGTAACGCAGTCGAAGGATGCCATGATATTCGTTTGAAGGCACTCGGGTTAACGTATGAATGATACCCCCAATGCTGCGCCCATATTCTGCAGCAAAAGCTGCTGTCTGAATGTCATATTCACAGATGACATCGGGATTCAGCTCCGTCGATATCAGAGAGGTTATCGGAGATCTGATATCTAAACCGTCCACGAAATAGACATTATCGACGTGAGCGCCGCCGTGAATATGAGGATTTGCAGTTCCCGTTGTTCCGGGTGCCAGGGAAAATGCCGTGAAATAATCGTCAGATCCCGGTAATCGATCCATGAACGAGCGGCGGATGACGGTGTGAACACGATTATCCTGTATCGTTGTTGCTCTGGTTACATCTGTTTCAGAACCAGGATTTGAAGGTAAAATCAGGTCAATTGTTTCCGGAGTATTGGCGGCAATTCTGATACCTTTCAAGGCAATAATAGATATCTCGTTTTTTTCAAACCAAAGATAATATCCGCCAGGTGTTAATCCTGAAAAGTAATAAAATCCGTTTGCCTGGATTGTGCATGTCCGTTTCAGGGAGAGATCAGTTTTTTCCAAAACAAGAATAATTCCCTTGGGGGAATCTCCGTTATCCCAGGATACTTTACCCGATAATGTGCTGGCCGTTGCCGTTGCGGAAATGACCATTACACAGGCAATGGCGATGGAGAAGAGTTCATTTACTGTTTTCATAAAACCTCCCATCAGTGCTGTGTATAACCATTGTACGTTAAGATTTTAACACTTTGGCGAAACATTTTCAAGGTTCTGAACGAAAAAAACTTTTTTTAAGTAAAAAAAAAAGCGGCGCATTGCGCCGCTTTTCATTACATCAAATCTCAGATATTAGAATGCGTATTTGAAGCTCAGTGTATAGGTCCTCGGGTCAGCCCAGGCATTGGCCTGTCCGAACTGTTCCGGTTTGCTGGCGTTAAATACGTCGGTTTCGGAAAGAATGCACTGATTGTCGAACACATTGTCCACGTCGAAGATTACCGTCAACGCACCAAATTTACCGAATTTGAAGGTGTTCTGAAGGGAGACATCCCAAATGGAAACGCCGGGGAGTTCATAGGTTCCACGGCCTTCCGGGAAGCACCAGGCATAGCTGCGGTAAGGCGGCCGGCCCGTCCAGTTGTCGGGATCGTTGTAATCATCCGTTGCGGGATCAAAGGTTTTCGGCGGAATGCCTCGTTTGGAATAGTGATATCCTGAACGCCAGAATCCATTGACACCGAAGGAGATTTCATACCAGTCGGTCAGATCATAGTGCGCGGAACCGGCGATTTTCAGGTAATGGTTTGCGGACCAGGGCAATTCACCGAAAAGATTCTGGGAAGTCGCATATGTGTCGAACTGTCCGGAGAACTGGGCGATACCGGAGTATCCTTCCTGTCCTTCGATAACCGCGCCTTCGGCTTCGGAGTAGGTGTAGCTTGCCTGAAGATCATAGTTTTTCAGACGGGCTTTGGCATTGACTTCGATACCATTGTATTCGCGGTAAGATCCGGCGGCGTTGGTGACATAATACAGATGGTTGGCATATGTGCCTTCAAGAATATCGTATTTTTCATTAGGATCGAGACCGTCGAACGTGTCATTGACGCCACCACGGTATGTCCAGATGATATTTCCATCTTCATCGGTGAAAATACCGGTATCTTCGATCATATCATTGGTTTTGCGGTAGGTGTAGGTCAATCCGACGGAGAAGTTTTCCATGACTTCCTGTTCGTATCCAATCATCATTTCATCGGTGTATTCCGCTTTGATGTTGGGATCGATCAGGTTCCAGTCGCCGGGTTGATCTTCTGATGTGGTTCTCCAGTTGGCATCGTCAAAGAAATAATCCTCATCGGGAATACCGTCACGGTTGGCATCGTGCCACTGCGGGCCATCGTATTCCTGTTCGCGGGTGGCGAAATTGTCGGCGCTGAACGGCTGGAACATGCCGGGCAGCGAAAGGTCGAATGGATTGAAGAATCGGCCGTAGAACGCGTGCACAACGCTTTTTCCATTGCCGAGGACATCCCAGTTGACGCCAATTCGTGGAGCGATCATATCGTCGAATTTCATGTCGGCATATTTTTTGAATGATCCATCAGGGTTCCGGTAACTGTCAGCGTGGAATTCACCCCAATTCCAGGCGGGAACGGATGAATCACCGTCATTATTTTCGTACTGAGAAAGTTCCCAACGGACACCGAGGTTCAATGTGACGTTATCCATAACGGACCAGTTGTCCTGTACGAAGAAACCGTAGTAAGTTCCGGATTCGATGGCGGAACCGGGATTGATGTAAACCGATCGGGTCGAATCCATCCAGGCATTGGGATCATCGGGATCATTGTCAATGATGTAGGATGCATTGCCGGGGATGAGTTCAAGATCATCCCTTTCGAATTCATGCCATTCCATACCGCCTTTGAATTCATGAGATCCCATCAGATCTTCCACGAAGTAAGTTGCCGAAAAGCTTAACTGGACTCTGTCACGATTTTCTTCAGTCCATCCGTCAGAACCATTATAGTGCTGCTGCTCATAAACATCGAAGAAATGCGGAGAGCTCAGATCTTCATTCTCCGGAAGGTTGTTAAGGATACCGAAGGATCCGCCAGCCCGGGTGATGAAGAACAGGTTGGAGCTGTAAAGCCATGTCCATTCCACGGAATAGAACGGGCCGCCCTGTTCCTGTTTGTTCCAGGTTTCCGGAGTGTTGAATTCCGGGTCGCCGGTTCGGTTATGCAGCGTGGCATCTTCACCGGAATAATTCAGAACGAATTTATGAGCCTGATTCGGTTGGAACGTCAGTTTGGCATAGGGAAGATTGAACTCCGTATCTTGATTTATTGCTTCGAGATCATCGGCATTGGAATAGTCTGCGCCGTAGAAACCGATCGTTTTTCCAGAAGCATCGCGTTTCAGATAATTATAAGTGACCATGAACCAGAGTTTATCTTTGAGGATAGGGCCTTCCAGAGTAACTGTCGGTTCCCAGTAATTGTAGTTATCTTCGGATTGGGGATGATCGAAATCATCATGCCAGTCGGAATCGACGTACTTTAACCGGACAATACCATGAAATTCATTTCCACCGGATTTTGTAACCGCATTGACGATACCGCCCATGGAGCGGCCGTATTCTGCTGCGAATCCACCGGTTTGAACTTCAACTTCCTCGATGGCATCCGCGTTCAGATTGGCACCGAAGGTTGACGTTACGGGATCCGTGGTGTCAACACCATCAAACAGATAAAGGTTGTCGGTTTGAGCTCCACCGTGAACCCGGACATTTCCACCACCTGTAATACCGCCGGACATGCTGAATGCGGCAAACAGATCGTCGGAACCAGGCAAACGTTCCGTCACTTCACGTTCAATGGTTGATTTGACTGTGGCAGCTTTGACATCCAGAACAGGATTCTCACCGACGACAACGACGGTTTCCTCGAACGGTGTCATTTCCATGGTCATATCAATCATGGTTGTGGAGTTGACTGAAATACGGATATCCCGCGTTTCAATGGTTTTCATGCCCATGAGTTCTGCCACGACGGTGTAATTGCCGGGCGGCAGCTCGGGCATACGATACATGCCGTTGGCACTGGTGGTATCTACACGTGCGCCGGGCAGGTTGGGACCTGTAACCGTGATGGTGACACCCGGAATCGGATTGCCATCCACGTCAGTTACTTTACCGGCCAATACACCGGTCAACGCAGCGTAAGCGCCTCCCGCGCCAACGAGCAGGGCGATAAGCCCCAAGGTCAGAATTTTGTGAAGGTGCATAATGTTATTCCTCCTTTAAGTTGATGATGTTTCAGATTCATAATTTTGCGAATCTTACTTTCGCAACCTCCATTTTTACCCCAAATTACCTGTACATCTATTTCTTTTTCAACTGCTCTCTCAAAGCAGTGATGGTATCACGAGCCATTTTTAGTTTTTCGCTATCCGCTGATGACGATTTTTCCATAACTGTTGCTAACTGTTCATAAACCTCTAAAGCTTTGGCATAATTCTGTTCTTGAAGATAAATGTCTCCTAACAACTGCAATCCATCCGTATATTCTGGAAATTTCCCTCGAGCCTTTTCCAACCAAGCAATCGCATCTGTCATCTTCCCATTGTGTATTTCAATATTCGCGAGGTTATAAAGAATCTGCGGATTATCGGCAGTTTCACATACTTGAGACCAGTATTTTTTTGCGTTCGTCAGATCTTCCTTGATCATGAAACTGGCACCCAACATCGTGCAGATGTCCTGAAGATTCTGTTTTTCAGTATCATGCGTGTAAGCTTTTTCCAGATAGGTAATCGCTTCATCGACATTTCGGTCATTGAAAGCAAACTGACCTAAAAACAAATAAGGATAGTGGGATGCATCCGGAGCTTTCTCGATCGCGCTCAGGAAATGCTGTTTTGCCGTTTCAACATCGTCTTTCTGATACGCTTCCAAACCTTTATTGATTTCATCTTCCGCTGCGATAACTGCGCGTTCCTCATCCGTCATCTCATCCAATGCCTGCTGAACAGCAGTCTCCTTTGCTTCCGGAATCGTCAGCATAACCCATTTCTGTTTTACCCATACCCCCGGACGAAGCTTCAACTCGCCTTCCCGATTCTGATAACCTTCTTTTTCTGCCTTAACATAAAAAAGATGAGGATCCATTCCTATTTTTACGGCTTTTCCTTTTTTATCCGTCGTTATTTCGTAATGAAGACTTTCGGCTTCCTTACTCTGCAAAGTAATTTTTACATCCTTAAGCGGTTTGTCATTGGAATCAACAATTTTTACACTTAAACGCCCTCGCGTATCAGCAGCATAAGTTCCAATTGAAAAACCCAGCACAAGCCCCGATATTAAAATAACCATTGCAAAATTTCTAATCATAACACTTTCTCCATACCAATTCGGATTGGAAATTAACCTACTTCTAACCCGTTGTCAAGCTTTATAAACCCTCCGTGTCATAATTGCAACCCTCGGGACTCTTATTATTATAAAGAACCAATGTGGGAATGTCACGTCATTTTGAAACTTTCTAAAAAAACATCACTCACAGCATTTGACTCAAAAATAAAATAATATTTAAAAGCACCCATGTTTGCAAGCCGGAGGCGATATCGTCAAGCATAATACCTAATCCTCCCGGTATTTTTCTGTCAATCCAGTTTGCCGGCCAAATTTTCACAATATCCAGGCATCTAAACAGGATAAATCCCAAAATTATAGAAATTGTTGAAGGTGTTACTCCCGTCATGGCAACTAAAAATCCGGTAATTTCATCAATAACGACAGTTTGGGGATCCTTTGATTTCCAGTGAAAACTCGCGATTTTCGATGCCCAGACACCGAGAATGAACAGCATAACCACAAAAGCGACATATACAACCACATTATTTAATGAGGTGTTTGCTGTAATCCAGAATGTCAATGTATACAGTTCCAGGTAAAGGGGAATGGCGAAAAGCGTTCCTGCCGTACCGGGTGCAAACGGACAGAACCCGATCCCCAGACCACTGGCTAAAATGATGCCGGCGCGATCAAACAGTTTCATCTTCACTTCCAGCCGGAATCGGGTGAGCCCATAAATCATAGGCTTCGGTTTTGGCAATCATCACGGGCATTAGGGTTCCAGCAGGAATTTCTCCAACGACATGGACAACCGGATCAACATCTGGTGCCTGATATTCTGTTCGACCCAAACTGCAACCAGGATTTTGCTGATCTGGACCGTCTATAATCACTGTCATAATAGTATTTTTCAGCGATTTATGCCGTTTCGTGCTGATTTTCTGCTGAAGTGACAATAATTCATCCCTTCTTTGCAGAGCTGTTTCATTATCAACAGCCTTGTAAAAACACTTAGCAGGAGTGTTGGGTTCAGGTGAAAATATGAACACACCAAGATGATCTATCATTTCCTCAGCAACAAAATCCCGCAGTTCAGAAAAGGCATTGTTGTCTTCACCCGGAAACCCGACCATGACAGTAGACCGGATTGCACAATCCGGGATTATCTCGCGTATTTCATCAATCATCTGCCGAATTTTGAGGGGATTTCCAGATCGATTCATTTTTTTCAGGATCGAAGCGTTGACGTGTTGCAGAGGTATATCCAGATAATGGCACACTGTTCTGCTCTGAGCAATTGTTTCCAGAAGTCTCCGGGAAATTGTTGAGGGATAAAGATACAACAATCTTAACCAGACGAGATTTGAAATGTTGTCAAGCTGTCGAATCAGTCTTGTCAGATCGACAGATGTGTGAAGATCCTTTCCGTATTGCCCGGTGTCCTGTGAGATCAGATTGATTTCTTTTCTACCGATATCGACCAGCGATGTTACTTCAGAAATGACATCCTCTGGCAGTTTGCTGCGATAACTTCCACGGATAAACGGTATCCGGCAATACGAACAATGATGATTACACCCATCAGCCAGTTTAACGTACGCATAAGAAGGTGGCGTCACAAAGCAACGAGTGGCTGCATGGACCGTGTATGGAGGGATAAATTGGTTCAATGTTGTAGCGTTAACCGAATTTTTCAGCAGTAGTTTACTTATTTTATCGAGGGCAAACGGTGACACAAAAAGATCGACCCGCAGATTATTCTCAGCAAACATTGTTCGATCGACATCAGCCATGCATCCCGTGACCACCAATTTCATCAATCTGCCGGATTGCCGATACTGGTTCATTTCTTTGACTATTTCGAAAGATTCATCCCTTGCCGATTCCAAAAATCCGCATGTATTAATTATGATGATATGAGCATTTTCCGGGTGGCTGGTTATCTGGAAACCTTCATTGATCAGTGTGCCTAAAATATATTCTGCATCAACAGTATTCTTAACACATCCCAGACTGATCATGGCTACAGATAGCGGAGGTTTCATGAAAACATCAGGTGACGAATCAATAAGTAACATAGATGATCCGGAGAGCAATCGATAAAGGTCATGTTTACTTCTCAATTTGTTTAATAATATCTTTACAAGAAAAAATATAATCAAACATCGAGATGAGCGTGACAATAACGACAATAGCCATAATTGATGATGCAACAATTGGAACCGGAAGTTCTTGGATCCAGAAGTGGAGAATTCGCGCAATCAAAATACCATAGATTGCTATTGCTTGAACAATCGCCTTTATTTTACCGCTTCTTCTGGCTGCAAGAACGACATTTTCACCACGGACGAGAAGACGTAAAAAAGAAACGCTGACTTCCCTGTAAAATATCAGTACGACCATCCATGCGGGAACAAGCTGTAGCCACCAGAAACAGAAGAAGATCGTGAATCGTGATACATGATCTGCAAAAGGATCGAATAATTTTCCAAAATCCGTAACTTCACCGCGGGACCTGGCGAGTCTTCCATCCATAGCATCGCTGATTTCCGCCAGTGTGATTAGAATAATCAAGATGATATTAATGGTAAGTGTTGCTTCTGGTTTATTTAATGTCAAATCCAACCAGAAAAGGAGAAAGTAAACAGGGGCTACTGAGAGGCGTATCAAAGAGAGTTTATTAGGCAGCGTCATGGCTTCATTGCCTGTTCAAGAGATGTCGTTTTATTTTCCAGGCAGCGACATATCCATTAAACAGCCAATCGAGGTATCGGGTGGAAGGATTGGAATAAAACGTCTTTTCCAGTTCTTTGATAGTCGTTGGTAAAAGGTTTGTTTCTGAGGTAATCAATCCATCTTGAACCGCCCGGAGCCATAACGGCGTGTGCGGTTCGATGCGAGGATTGCCAAAAATGATACCACCAGCTTTTTTACCTAAACGAAGCTTGCATTTTAAAGCAAAACATATCATGCGTACGAAACCCGTTATCGATTGATCCGGGGGATTCCAGAAGAAATTGAAAGCGACTTTGATGTCTTTCATGGTTCTGGCAATTTTGTAAACGTTATCGATATCGGTCACACGAATATTTTTGCCGAGAGCTTTTAACGTTGCGGGGCTGTAACCGTCGGGTGAAAACGAAAACTCTCGGCATCCCGTATCGATACACAGTTGAGCGAATTCCCTGTCAAATCCTTTTTCGGTGAACCATCCATGCCATCGCACTGAGGGATAGAGCGATTTCATTTGTGAAAGGATATCGACGGATCGTTCTTTGGGTAAATTGAAAATGCCGTCAACAAAAGTGAATTCTTCTACCCTCAACTTTCTCAGGGAACCGATTTCATCCAGAACCTGTTGCACCGGCTTCATCCTGAATGTCTTTCCATTGAGGTGTGGGTAGGTGCAATATGCGCATTTCATGGGACATCCGCGTTTCGTTTGCAGTCCGACACCACCGAATGTTTGATAGGGTAAAGGATCAAGAAGGTCATATCGGGGTGAGGGTATGCTGCCGGCATCAGGGAAGTCCGGTATCCCAGTATAAATAAGTTTCCCGTCACACCAGTAATAAACGCCTTTGATCCGCTGTGGCATATCTAAATTCGCGATAAGATCTGGAAGTATATATTCAGCCTCCAACGATATTCCGAAATCAATCATTCTGTTTTCGGTCATTATCGTTTCCGGAAACAGTGAAAAACCGGGACCGCCAACAATTATCACCGAATGCGGTGCCCATGATCTTATTTTCAACAGGTGTTCTTTGAAATTCTCGTAATAATAGAACAGATCGCGGCGCATTTGGGAGTCTAGATTGCGAAGAGAAATACCGATAATTTCCGGAGGGTTGAGCCGCAGCAGATCCTCAATATGTTTCTCTCCGGAAAGGTTCGGATCGGCCAGGATCGGGTTCCATGATTCCGGGAATGCCCCCGCAAGCGTTGCCAACCCAAGCGGATATATAGGATTTTCCTGTCGTCCCAGGGGTGCTTGAATCAGGACGATCTGTTTCGAAGGTATGTTTGCAGGAGTGTTCAAAACTTTTTTTTCGGATTTTTAGAGGGCTTCGATGGAATTATGCGCCGGAACAATTCGATAATGTTACCCGGCAGATGGTTTCTGTTCTCTTCAGTAACCATGATGCGAACGATGTCGTCGCGGTTGGTTATTGCGTTAATAAATGGACTGGCAAAATTTTGGATTGATCCGAATAGCGGTTTCGGTCCATCAAGACATCGCATTACCATGTCTCTGAATTCAATACAAAAGCATTCCATTTTCCCTATTTCATCTATCAGAACCAGATCGCAGTTTTGCAGAGCTTTTTTGATTGCCGGTACAGCGATGTCTGCCATGACATTCAGATCGACACCATACTTACCGACCTTATAAGAGCTTTTTTTGTTGATATGAGCCAGAATAGCCTGCTGTCCATCCAGAGTTATCAATTGAAATCCTTTGCGGGTTTTTCCGGATCGTATTTCCTGAGTGAAGAAACCTCCAGCATCCAGATTAAAATCCGCTAAGACAGCCTGAATAACGGTTGTCTTACCGATACCCGGTTCACCGGTCAACAACACATTCTTAAATTTCTGGGTCATTTCGCTGCCTCCGCTCTACTGGATAAACTCCAGATGTAACCCTAAATCTTTAACCAATCGCGTTTGCCGTGTCAAATAGAACAATGAAAAATGCTGCACTTCCACAGTATATAAACCTCAAAGGCACTTATCGTAATCATTCGGGAAATACCGATATGTCTGTTGACTCAGTGACATCCGCGCGTTCAATCCCTGGAATTTCAGGTATAATCAGAATACAAGATTCGCTGCGTGTCCAGTGAGTAATGTTTTGTTGAAGTGCGTTCAAAGAAAAGTTACGATAGTCGAAATCAGGAATCGTATATGCTTCTACTGCGGCTGTGTAACTTTCTCCGGGAATGAGGAAACCAGCATTGCCCAGCGGCACGGAAGGCATTACGAAATTTCTTTTATCTCCCGGTAAAAAAATGTGCCAATCGTAATCAAAATGCCTGTTTTGAATGGTTATACATTGCAGGGAGACAGAATCGGATTTCCAATATAACACCGGGTTTTGAGTAGTGGTTGCAGGCTTAACGTTAAGCGATGTCGGAATATTTTTTAATTTAAACACTACATCCTTTGGAAGTTGATCATGCGGGTATCTCAAATATGCCATGGTGAATGCCGCCTGATCCGAGTCACTGGAAACCGCCGTTAATCTTAACGTGATGTTTTCATTGTCAGGAGGTTTCCAAGCCTCCGTTTCAAACCGAAGATCTGAATAAATGTGCGATATACCGCATCGGCATAAACCGGCCAGACCCTTTTCCATGAAAACATCGATGGAATAATTCATCAGGGGATCCCAGGGAGAGTTATGGGATAGTAAATTTGCCGGTTCACAGGAAAGTTTGCCTGTAGACACCTTGGTATCGCTTTTATCGATGGATCTCATCGACATGGTCAAAGGTGTGGTTGATGACGGTGGTGATTTATAGAATGAGTTGACCATCCAGTGGGTCGGAATCCCATCTGATGTTGTCATCACGGCTGCAAGACTTAAAGGTGTCGCCGGCAGGCGCATTCGATATCGATTCAAAGCGAATTTTGACGCAGACGATACCGGTGTTATTTTTTCATTGTAGGGTTGGTTGATATAAAAAGTGATTGTGTTGCCGGTATCATTGATGTTGTCAAGAAATATTTCCGTTCGAGTTACGGAAGGCGATTTTCGAAGTATTATGGGAACCACGACCATGTCTGTTGACACGTCAAAAAACGAAAACGTGTCGTACGCTTCGTCAGAACAACAGGAAACGGTAATGCATACCGGTCGCGTTAACCGCTCATCCCGGAATATCGCAAATCCTTGAGCGTTTGTTTCCGACTCAAGTATAAATGTTTCCGGGTTTATACTCTGCAAAAAAACACTCGCTTTTTCCAGAGGAAGAGCACTCATGGCATCAATAACCTGAACCGTTACATTTCCATTAATTTCACTGCCTGATATTCCTCCCGGTAACACAGCATGCTGTTTTGCATTTTGATCTGAGTCATCTTTTTGACCGCAGCCCCAAGTAACTAAAACACTTATTATTATCACAGCATGCAATATTCCTATCCGGTATTTTGATGCTTTCAACGGAATTTCCTCCTCCAATAAATACTTAAGCGGTATTTTTAATAGGATAAAAATCTAGTAAA
>JAFGJC010000369.1 GCA_016929305.1 candidate division CSSED10-310 bacterium
CGTGCCGAAAAATACTATGTTGAAGGTAACTTCGAAAAAGATATTCAAATTCGTAAGAATATACATGAGATCCTGACTGCTGATCTTGTCAGATTGAAAGAAAAAGGAACTGTTATCATTGGTTCTGGAGTAACAGATCCATATCAACCGTGCGAAAAAGACGAATGTTTGATGCCGGAAATTATCGAGACATTTTCTGAAAGGAATCTATCCGTTGCCGTATTGACGAAATCTTCGCTTGTCAATCGTGATTTGGAAGAGTGGAAAATTCTCCATCGGCGTGCAGGATTCATACTCATGGTTTCTCTGACCATGGTTGACGATACCGTAAGACAAATTTTTGAACCTCAGGCAGGGACCGTCAGTGAACGGATCGAAACCATGCGTCGGTTTAAGCGCGCGGGATGCCATGTGGGCGTGCTAGCAATGCCCTTCCTGCCATTTATCAACGACAGCATAAAAGATATCGAGTTGTTTGCGGATGTGATGCAATCGGTACCGGTTGATTTTGTACTGCCGGGATCGTTAACATTAAGACCGGGAAAACAGAAGAACGTTTTCTTGAACACAATTAAAACGCATTTTCCTGAGCATTACACGTCATATACGCAGTTATATTCTTTAGAAAAACCTTCCGGTGTTCCGAACTATACTTACAGAAAGACACTTTTTCGAAGAATCCACTCGATTTTATCGAAGCGAAGTTTGTCGACACTGATACCTCATCGAATTTACAGGCATCATTACCCCATCCAGGACGAAATTTATATTCTGTTGAATCACATGGCGGATTTATACAGCCGGAAAGGAATACCTGTTCATTCTCTTCTAGAAGCTCTTCAAAAATACAGGGAATGGTTAATTACGGAAAGAAAACGTCTGAATAGATCCCGGAAACTGGATGGTTCTTACATCGAGAGTAAACTTAATGTCATCAGGAAACAGAATAGATTGAACGAGTTGTTCGGAAATCGAAAATTGGCGCGGTTTATAGATATGTTATGGAACAGAGATAACGTTTTTGATTATCGGCTGCTATCCTGGACCGAAGCGAAATAGGTATCGTTTAGTAAGCCAGTGGAATTTCGGAGCCTTCATTATTTAAATTTTTCCATCCCGGAAAAATCCCGATAATAATCGAAGCTTTTCAATATGTTACTATCATCGGGGGTAATTTCGCCCATGATAATTCGGGTGATGAGCTCGCCAAGACCGGGACCGAGCATAAATCCCTGTCCGCACATACCAGCGGCATTGACAAAATTGGGTATTTCCCGAGTTGCACCCACAATGGGGAATCCATCCGGTGTGTTAGGGTATTGACCCCGCCAGGATCGGCGTATTCTCAGATTGGCAAGACGTGGATAGAGTTGCACCATCCGCTTGGAAACCTGCGGGAAAAAGCGGGACGTGGCATCATTATCAACACCCCAGATCGGGGGATCGGGAGTAATACAAAAAACGACTTGTCCTTCTTTGTTTTGATAAAAGTAGTAATTTGCGGAATCTTTTGATGGGCGCATATCAACCACCATCGGTTCAAAAAACCGTTTCACCGGTTCCGTTATGGCTCCTTCATGATTATCCGGACGCACGGGAATTGACAAGCCAACCATCGATCCAATGTCAGCAGCGGTGTTACCGGCGGCGTTAACTAACCAGCTACAGGAATATTCCGCTTGATCTGTTCGAACGGAAAGAACCCGGCTGTTTTGAATTGCGATGTCCGTGACAATCTCATGAAATCGGTACTCCGCTCCCCACTCCAGACTTTTGAAATAAAAAGCATTTATCGCCAGTAGCGGTGATGCACTTCCATCTTCCGGTGAATATGTGGAACCTCTGAGATTATCCATGTTAATTCCGGGTACGAGTTCATTGTATTCTTCCGGTGTAACCCATTTTATATTTAGACCATAGTTATGCTGGATCTGCATCAGTTTTTTAAGGCTGTTTTCATCTTTTTCGTTATATGCCGGAAAGCTGTAGCCATTGCTTAACCATCCGATATCATCCCCCCATGTTTCCTCCCATGACGAAAAAATCTCTATACTTCGTTGACTGACCTTTATTTTTCCATAATCGGAATGAGTTGCCCGAACACCGCCGATCGCCTTTTTGTTATTCATTTGTCCAGGAGATGATACCGCGTCAATAACCAGAACTCGGACATGTTGTTTTGCCAGCGCCATGGCAGTGGGCACTCCCACTGAACCAGCACCGATAATAATTACATCGTATGCATTACTCATGATCCGATCTCCCCGGATTACCCTCACTGAATTTGCCAAGAGGGACCTCAATAAAAAGAGGCCGTCGCGTATTACCGGTAATTTCGGTGACGGGGATACCTTCTTGACGAAAGATTTGTTTAATAAGATTGTCACAGTTCTTGCTGCCGCAGGGACCCATTCCAGCTCGCGTAATTGCCTTTATCTGGTTCATGTCCGTCACGCCTTTTCGAATCAGGCTTCTGACTTCGCCAGCGGTTACACGTTCACAAAGACATACCATGGCATCATCCGGTTGTGATGGTGGTATATAGGGCTTATCAAGAGGTTTCGTCACGGCGTCGTCTTGAATTCTGAATGATACAATTTTTTTAGCCAGTGCTTTGGGAGATTGAATTTTGATCAGCTGTACCTTTGACCTTTTGATTTCCTGGACCGCGACAACTTTCATTTTGCCAAGAGAAACACCGTCAATATCAACAACTTCCAGCATATCATCCTTTCGGATCGGAATATTTTTCACTTCATAAGGAATCGTTACTATAGGGATTTCCGGATCTTTTCGATAGTCCACCAATGTGATCGCCAATCCCGGGCAGATGGCAACACATTTACCACATCCGGAACATTCTCCCTGATATTCCGGTATTCCCATTATTGGATCGCCAATCAAATGAATTGATTGCGTTGGACAAACGGTTATACACGGATTGCATGGAATTTCCTGAACACAATGAATAATGGGCATAACTCCATCTGTTTGCGGGGGGACATGCTGTTTTACAATTTTTCCGGGAGGGGCTTTGAGGATATTGGCTTTTTCGTACCATGATTCCGGAATATCCGAAACGGGTTTCCCAAGTTGACGGGCAATACGTAATCCTGCAATTTTGCCATTAAACATTGCGGACGAAGCTTCCGCAATTTCATAAGCATCTCCTGCGGAAATTACCGGTATACCGGCAGTTTCTGCTTCCAGTGTAAACTCGTCTATGGATTCAAGTCCGACAGCGATCAGAATCGTATCACACAAAAAACTTTTTTCTGTTCCGGGAATTGGCGTGAAATTCGAATCCACTTGTACAATTGTGACCGCCTCCACCGCATCTTTTCCCTTCGCGGCAAGAACCGTATGGGAAGTGTAAATAGGCACTCCAAGCCGTTTAAGTTTATCTGAATGTACTTTATATCCGCCGCATCTGGGCATTGCTTCCGCCAAGCCCACCACATTGATACCGGCTTGCAGAGCATGATATCCAGCAATTAAACCAACATTACCTCCGCCGACGATGAACAGCCGCCGAGTGGGTCTGACAAGATCCCTGTTTACAATCGTTTGAAAAGCTCCGGCACCGTAGATTCCTGGCAGTGTGTTATTTGTGAAATTTAAAAATTTTTCTCTAGCGCCCGCAGCATTCAATATCATTTCAGGAATAACAAGCCTGTAGATGCCATCCGCCAACACACCGACTTTTTTATCCTTGAATACAAATAGTGCAGTACTGTTTGTCCAGACTTGGATATAGGGATCATTTTCGACGTGTCGCGCCAGCATATCACCGATTTCAATCCCACGCGTCCCCGCAAATGAATCTTCAACAGACCCAAAAAATTTATGTGTTTGCAGAACAAGCTTGCCGCCAAGTTTATGTTTGTCATCAACGATCAACGTGCTGATACCCAGACGCCCGAGTTCGATAGCAGCGGAAAGACCTGCCGGACCACCTCCTATAATCAGAACGTCCACTTCCTTTTGAGAAATATCACTTAATTCAACGGATTCTGCTGGCATTGGCAGTTCCGGCAACCCATCGACACTCTCCACGATCATGTTTTCTTTTACCGGCGTCATGCAGGATTTTACAGGAATACCGTTCGCGAGAACTAGGCACTTCGCGCATTGTCCATTAGCACAAAAAATCCCCTGAGCA
>JAFGJC010000370.1 GCA_016929305.1 candidate division CSSED10-310 bacterium
CCTTCTCCCCGAAATAATCTGTTTCGAAAAGCGTCGTGGTCCCCTCACACGCAGCCGGAGTGAAGATGGGCGCATCCACGAGTGTGAATCCCTGACTGTCGAAAAAATCCCGGCTGGCGCGTATCAAAGCGTGACGCACCTTGAGAATCGCATGCTGTTTGGAAGAACGAAGCCACAGATGCCGGTGATCCATTAAAAATGCCGGTCCGTGTTCTTTCAGAGCGATGGGGTATTCAGGCGCGATTTGAAGGATTTGAATGTCCCGCACCTGCAATTCAAAACCCAGGGGGGAGCGCTTGTCTTCTTTGACGATCCCGGTCACTATAACAGAGGATTCCTGGGTCAGCTCATCGCTTTTCTGAAATATTAAATCGGACACATCACCTTTGAAAATGACCGCCTGAATGATATTTGAACCGTCACGAATTTGAAGAAAACGTAATTTTCCGCTCGATCGCTTGTTGTAAAGCCATCCCTGAATGGTCACTTCCTGATCTTTATACTTTGAAATTTCCGAGATTCTGGCGATTTGCATTCCGACCTCAAACGCTTTGTTTAATGTTTACGGGTATCATAAAGGGCAGGTAAAATATATTGGTTCCTCGTATGAAAGTCAACCTTTTAATAATACGGCCGGAACAAACTCCTCCCGAAATAGATAAAGCCCCCGGCTGGAGGAGAACCGGAGGCTTTTCTTATACAGCCCAGTGGCTGAATTAAATCCGTACAGATAACATTCTTATTGTAACAATCCGATTGTCCGGCATTGACCTTATGAAGCCACTGTCTTAATCATGCGGAGTAAATCGGGCAGTGCGTACGGCTTTTGCAGGTAGAACAATCCTCTTTCTTTCGCGGAGGGAATCTGTGACTTGTGATCGACATATCCGCTGCTGAGAAGCACGCGTAATTTTGGATTTTTCTGAAGCAATTGATCTGCCAGTTCAATACCATTGAGATCGGGAAGCACCACATCGCTGAATATCACATCAAAATCGCCCTTTTCTTTTTCGAACAATTTGAACGCTTCCGCGGCAGATGCTGCCGGGAACACTTTATAATTATTTTGAAGCAATCCCTTTGAAGTGAACTCACGCACTCGATTTTCATCTTCAATCATAAGAATGCGTTGGCCGTTTCCTTTCAGCTGCGAGTAATCAATAACCTCCTCGAATTCCTCTTCAGCCTGAACGTAGACCGCAGGAAGATAGATCTCGAACACGGTCCCGTTGCCCAGGCTGCTGTTCACATTGATCCATCCTTTATGTTCTTTCACTATTCCGTAGACAACCGAAAGTCCAAGACCCGTGCCTTTTCCGGGGCCCTTGGTGCTGAAAAATGGCTCAAAAATATGACCCAGTGTCTCCTTATCCATGCCAATCCCAGCGTCTTCGAATGTCAGACGCACGAATTTTCCGCGTCTGGCTTCGGGCATAAGAGGACTGTCATTTTTGGTAAATTTAACGTTCTCAGTTTTAATCACGACTTTACCGCCATTGGGCATGGCGTCCTTGGCGTTGATGGTCAGATTCATGATGATCTGTTCGATGGTTCCTCTGTCGCCCCAAACCGTCCATAAGTCATCGGCAAATTGGGTTTCAACCACGATATCCTCTCCAATGAGCCTGCGCAGCATTTTCTTGAGTTTTTCTATCGTCTCGCTGAGATTAAGGGCTGTGTACTCCATGGGGTGTTTGCGGCTGAACAGCAGAAGCTGCCTGGCCAGCTCTGCGGCGCTAATCGCCACACGGTGAATCTCTTTCATTTCCAGATAGATAGGATCTGATTCCGAAACCTGCATCATCGCCAGGTCCGTGCTGACTTGAATAGCCGTGAGCATATTATTGAAATCGTGCGCCACGCCGCCTGCCAAAACGCCCACAGCTTCCATTTTTTGAGAATGAAGAAGTTGTACCTGTATTTTATCTTTCTCCTGCTCGGCCCGTTTCTGATCGGCGCGGGTGCGCAGCACGTGCAGGCCGAATGCCAAATCATCGGCCAGTTCCTTTAACAACCGGACCTCTTCGTCATCAAACGAATTGGTATCCATTGAAAATATATTCAGCGTGCCGAATGTGCGGTCCTGCTGGATCAAAGGAAGACTTACCATGGCCTTGAAACCGTGTTTGATCCAGTTCTCGTTCCAGGCTTGAGAATCCCCGGATTCCACAAGATCATTAATCACACAAGGTGATCCGGACTTGATCGCCCGTCCGATCGGCCAGTTTTCGACAACAAACATCTCGGATGAGAAATCAATATCATCGATCGAGATATTGTCATGGGCGGCTGTGGAAACAGGCATGAAGCTTTCCTTGCCGTTTTGATTGTAAAAGCCGACCCAAACCAGATCGTACCCTCCAAACCGTACAATGGTCTCACAGATATTATCCAGCAGAGATTTCTCCTCCTCCGCTCGTACGAGCACTTCATTGCACAAACTGATTGTTTTCAACGCCCGGTTCACAGTGCGCAGCTCATGCTCCACCCGGGTACGCTCTGCCACTTCCTGAATGAGCTTTATATTGGATTCGGACAGCTCGGTGGTACGTTCGGCGATTAACTTTTCAAGACGGTCATGCGCTCTCTTTAATGCATTTTCCGCTTCACGCCTCTCATTGACCAGATTCTGAACGTAAATACTGAAAAGCAGAATGATAAAAACAGCCAGAAGCCTCATCCAGAATCCCATAGCGTCAGGTAAGAAAATACGATCTACCAGGGAGCCTTTATTAAATACGAAAGCATCGCGCACGGATTCAAGAATCCAGTAAATCGCTCCGAATAAAAGACCAACTCCCATAACACTGAACGTTCGGGGTGTAAATTTATGACTTCTTACCCGATGCGTGACCAGCTTGAGTTTCAAAGATTGTGCATACACACCAAAAAGGATAATGATGCAGATCACCAGAATGCGCATCCAAAGACTCATGAAATCGGGTGCGAATATGCGATCCACAATGGATCCCCGATTGAAAGTGACCACATCACGAATGGCCTCCAGGATCCAATAAACTGCGCTGAAAAACATACTCACACCGATCAGGTTGAGTGAGCTGGGTTTCTTGATGTGAAAACTTTGGTCGATGGGTTCCATTTATTTGCCCGCCTTTTTTTAAAATCTCACTTTACTTTGTTTATATTTCTAAACAGTTATCTTCCTTTTCCAGTAAAGGCTGCCCCTAAACCGGCAGTTCACACTCTCGAACACGGAATGCCAAATCTTCCGCCAATCCCTTGAGCTGGGCCAGCTCATCAGATCCGAGTTTGATATCGGAAGCTGACAATATATTCAACGTACCGAACGCTTCATCACTCTCCGAGAGCGGCAGACTGATGAGGCCCTGAAATCCTTTCTTTATGGCCGTGTTGCACCAATTCGTCGAATATAACGGATTCAATAAGTTCTCAACGACACAGGGAATATTTCGTTCTATCGCCTTGGCAATGGGCCATCGATCGATCTCATATTCTTCGGGGTGATATTTTAAAAAGTCTACATCTTCAGCATTTTGCGCGAACACCGCGACATTATCCAGCAGGTGTGAATCCTTGCCGGAAATCATACCCACCCATGCCATGCGAAAACCGCCTGTTTCGACGAGGATTTTACACGTCAAACTCATAATCTGATTCGAATCATCATTTCGAAGCATGATGGAGGCACATTGGGCACGGCTTTTTATCAGTTTGAGTAAAGTGTCCACCGAGTGCTTTTGTTCTCTTAACTCCTGATTCTCGATACGCAGATAATTGTTATTTTTTGAGATATCCACCATACTGCGCTCGACCGCGGATTCAAGACGATCACGAGCCTCTTTTAACAGCCTGTCAATCCGGTATTGCTCCGTGGTGAGATTTTGCACGTAGAGACTGAGCAGCACAATGACAAAGACCGCCAGAAGTCGCATCCAGGAGCTTGTTGAATCAGGCATAAAAATACGTTCAATTAAACTGCCCTTTCCAAAAACGACCGAATCACGAACCGATTCAAGGATCCAGTAGATCGCGCCAAAAATAATCCCGTACAGGATAATGCTGCGCGTTGTGGACTGAAGATCCTGCTGGCTTCTGATCCGTTTTTGGAGGGTGTGGGCAAAAAGGCCGAATAATACAAGAATGCAGAGCGCAAGAAACCGCATCCAGAATGACATGATCCCCGGCCAGAATAACTGCTCAAGAAAATTGCCTTTCTCAAATACGAATACATCACGAAACGCTTCCATGACCCAGTAAATAAAACCGAACACCAGACTGACTGCAATAAGATTGACCTGTTTATGTGCTGCGGTTTGAAAATCCCTCCTAAGTTCTTTTTGATGCAGAACCGCTTTTTCTCCCATTTTGACTCCTTCTTTTCTCCTTGTGTGAATTTGTTTATTGTAATTCTTTTATGAGAATCAACCTTTACTTTCAATTAATTACATATCGACAATGGTGTATGTGACAGTGGTTGAGTAGCTTCCCGCGTCAGGCCCGACGCCGTTTAATCTCACTCTGTGTTGAAGTCTCAAATTCGATATTTTAAAACCGTTATTGGATTCAAAAAAATAGACCGCTGAAGGCTCATCAGGTATTTGGACGTACGTGTCGCCGTTCAGCACCTTTTTGTTGCTTGGATCTCTGAGCACATCCAACAGAAGATTTGAATCCCAATTTAAAGTGGATTTGCTGACAGTCACGTACCAGTCTTTATCATAGACCCATTTACCACCGCCATCGGCTTCGATCTCGATGTCACCCATTATATTTTCATACGACTGAGTCGGTGGATTTCCAGGTATTGCAGGTACGATGGTTGTGAAATATACAGGGACACTTTCTGTGATGGTCACCATCTGAGAGATTGCCTCTGAGACCATGAGACAGCCAACCAGACATAAGAATGGAATCATCCTTTTTTTGACTCGAGTCAGAGTCATTTTATACTCTCTTGAATAATCATGCCGCCTTCTTGCTGAAAACGAATCTTGCGGCCTTTTGGAACCACTTTGATTTGAAATTCCTGTTTCGTTCCGGAATACAAATGAATCATTTGCTGATTCGGTTCAAATTGGTGATATTCTGGCAAATTGGTTTCATAGCATTTTAAGATCCAATCACCGGGTCTGAGTTCATCAAAACAAAACGAACCGTCCTCTTTGGTGACTCGGCGATGAATTTCTTCTTGACATTGTACTTCGACTACGATGCCGGACAGACAGTAAGCTTCAACCAATTTGGTTTTCCCATTGGTCACAAAACTTCTTGAACGGTTTATCTTGTCGCGGCTGCTACCGCTGACATAGAATTCATCCAAATGATTGTTCATTTCCTGAGAGCTAAAATGATCGGATGAATCATTTACTACCGTATAAACACATACATTCCCGCATATCTGTGAACCATCTGCGATTTGAACATTAATTTCCTGCTCCGATTGGCCTGAAACGCTAATTTTCATCGGAGTCTTCTCAACGGTAACTCGATTCATACCGATACTCGCCTTGTCTACCGTGAGGTAATAATCATTGGGTTTAAGTGCAGGAAATATAAAGTATCCCTCCTTATCAGTGGCAGCCATTGATCCATTTATCCGAATCAAGGCATCACGAATCGGTTCACCCGTGATGTAATCATGAATTGTACCACGTACAACTCCGATGTTCCGCTTTTTACTGATAGGTACTGCAAAAGGTGCTGTATAATTAAAAAGGAACGCCGTGTCATCTCTGTTTTGTAATTGACCAATTATTGTCTTCCTTGCCCTAAATGAGATTGAATGGTCATTGACAAAACGATGCTGTGCGCTTAGTTCAACCAGATTTCGGTCCTGATAATAATCTTCAATGGAGTGATTATTCTGGTAATAAAATCTGACATCCGTTCTTTCATGAACATTAAATGACGTATTGAATCCAAATGTCATAATTTCAGATTTTTGACCCGAATATCGGATATTGTTATCGTATTGGACAAAACCCTGAATATACTGACGCGGTGAGGGGGACCAGCGAACTGTACCAATTGCTTTTTCCATTCCTGCTTTCATTTGAGTCAGATAATTGCGCGTTTCCCCCAATTCGGCAGAGCCATGAAAACTGATTTGATTATAGCTTTTTGATAAATCAAATCGAACAGTTCTTTCATTATAATTGAATTTTGGGACATCAAACCGATCTTTGATATTTCTATCCCACAATGTCACCCTTAAATCAGTATTACCTAGCATGCGGTACAAAAGCACTATGTTATAGATTTTCTCATAGGGAGCCGAATACCGGGTTGTATCAAGATCAAAATTTTCTTTATTATGCCGGACCGATGCACTCAGATTAATTTTTTTAGTTAAAGCAAAACTAAAACCAGAGTACAGATAATCAGTATTTTCATAATAACCTGGGAATTTATTGTCAGCGTAAATCTTTTTGAAATAATAACGTACAGCTTTTTGAGATCCTGCAAGATTCAGGTGATAGGATCTCTTGATGTCCCCATCAAATTTCGCTTGTGCATATTCAATCTCAATATCTGTCTTATCAATTGAGGAGATGTTGCCTTTAATACTATAAATGTCGTTTTCAGTATCCCTGGTATATTTTCGTAAATAATTTAATCCTATCTGATTCTTGCCAAAAATCGTATACTTCATATAACCGGCAACTTCTTTTTTCGCCATCCAAGTCCATCGGGATTTATGAAAAAATCCACCAAAAAGCAGATTATTAAACTTGTAATTGCCTTCAATACCTCGACCATAGCGAAAATTTTCGGTTAACTGGGTTAAGGAAAAATTACGATCTCCGAGATAAATGTTTAAGCTATTACTCATATAACTGAATTGATACTCATCATAATCACCCAATATAGAAGTTTCATAGGTATCCGGCCCACGAAGTCTCAATTTGATTTCTTTTTCTTTGTTGGGATCAATAAATCCTTCTAATGCAATATTTCCCTGATACCCAAACTTTGAATCACTGTTTTCTTGATAGACTCCCGAAATTTTCACATTCCCATTGATCTTATTGTACAGACTCATTCTATCCATTTTATTAGGAATTACTGTGACACTGCTAGTCACTTCAGCCATTGATTTTGAAGTGCCGCTTATTGTCGCTTTCAATAGAACATGATGTTTGTATTCATACATCAATTTCTCATCAGTAATCACATTCACTGATATCTCTTCACTTGCTCCCGCGGCCAATATAATTTCAGAATTATCAATTTGGGTGACCAAATCTTTATTGGATTGAGTGGATAGGTCAATATTTTGCTTAATATTGCTCGCATTCGTGATGATCGCCTTGATCGTGTAGGCCTCACCCGAAAACACAAACTCAGGCTCAGAAATCAGATTGATATCAACACCGATGACGGGCAATACATTGACTTTCACTTCATAATAATCAGAAACTGAGGGATATTTCCTGGATCTTACATGATAAGTGATAGTGTATTCACCGCTTTTTACACTTCTCGGAATGAAAAAACTTACAAGTCGTATTTCTGTTTGATTTGCATTGAGGATAAACGGAAATTCTTGTGTAATGGATTTCCAATTCTTGGGCAACTCAACATCACCAATGAACTCATCTGCTTCGGAACCCTCATTCACCACTTTTAACAGAACCGTCACAGATTGTATATTGCTAATCTCTATGACTTCGTCATTATAAGGACGAACTCTCACAGCCTGCTCTTCTGCAGGAAGCATATTCGCAAGTGTTACGAAGATCAGGATTATTTTATATGAGAGTTTCATTTTTCTATTTTATTGTGCCTTTCAATTCACAGTTTATCTATTTTCTTTATAATATATTACA
>JAFGJC010000371.1 GCA_016929305.1 candidate division CSSED10-310 bacterium
CAGAATCCCCCCGCAGCCGCGGGGGGATTTTTTTGAAGTTTTCCATGTTCGGAGCTAAAATCTAAAATGAAGAACGATGGAAAAACCGATGAACCAGGAGAAAAAAAGCATGAAACATATAACCGTGACAGATACTCTCGGCTTATCAATTGCTGAAAGGATTCAACTTGTTGAAGATATCTGGGATTCAATCGCTGCCGAAGCGGAAGCTGTTGGCTTAACGGATGAAGAGAAAAAAATCATAGATAAAAGATTAAAAGCTTATCATGATAATCCTGATTCGGGTTCACCCTGGAAAGAGATTTATCAGCGGATATTGAAGAAAAAATGAACCGAGAAGTCATCATTCGTGCGGAAGCGGAAAAGGATATTTCTGAAGCTTTTCAATGGTATGAAGAAAAAATGCGTGGCCTTGGCCACAGGTTTCTCATGCAGGTTGATGCAGCCATACGACTAATCAAGAAATTTCCTGAATGTGCTCCTGTAGAATATAGAAACACAAGGAAACTCCTTCTGAGGAGGTTTCCATACAAACTTATATATCTGGTGGAAGGAAGTAACATAATAGTAATTGGGGTTATTCACATGAAATTGCATCCAGAATATACAAAAAAGCGACAGAACGCATCATAATAACATTTTTCAGCAATACAATTCCCCTCCGGGCCGACACCGACGCCGGGCCCCATTCCCGCCGCCGGACCGGTGGGCATCGGTATGTTGCTGTTGCTTCTCGGCGGATTCCTGGGTTTCAGCACGATCCGGCGCAGAAAATAATCCAACTCATCACTGAAAACCAGAATCCCCCCGCAGCCGCGGGGGGATTTTTTTGAACTTGCTGCAGATTCAAGTTAACATTGATCACTGAAATCATTGATGGATAAGGGTGTCAACGATTTATAACATCAGGAAAAAACGCACCCGGAATGCTTGATCACCACCGAAACATGAAACTCACATTTACACCGTCGACCGATCATCAGCCGGGGATCATTGCCGGGATGCCGACAGTGCGTGTTCGAACAGGCATTCGCAAGGATCAGGAACCACGCCAGTTGGAGGAGAACCCCCGGATGCGGAGATTGCGGATATTCGGGAATTGATTTCGGTGATGGACCGGATCGTGTCTGGCGGATTATAATATGCTTTTCAGGAGGTTCGATGGCATCATTCACAATAGATCTGTGTGAGGTCCAGCCGACGCAACTGGTCGTTTCACTGAAAAAACACCGGGAACTCTCGCGCCGGTTCGAGACGAACGGAGTGTTGATCGGCGAACCCCTGCCCGTCAAACGGATCGGAAACGATATCTTTTTTACGGACGGTCACACCCGGGCGCTTCTGCTGTGGCAGAACGGCATCCGTTCCATTGAAGTGGTTCACGATACCGACGATCTCGACTGGATAATGTATCTGCGCTGCATGCAATGGTGCCGTGATGCCGGAATTCGCACCATCGCTGATTTGGAAAACAGGATGGTCGACGAGCCGGCATTTACTGAACAATGGATACATCGCTGTGAAACTTACCGGAAACAGCTCAAGCGGAATCCCGTTGCGGATGTGATTATCGAATGTATCGATGACCGCGATTTGAAATCGCAGATTTGTTCTGAAATATTGAACTCTCTGCCCAAATGGTTCGGCATCGAAGCGGCAATCCGTCATTATGTGGAAAAAGTCCGCGATCTGGGGTTTGTCGCGGTAAGGCTGTACGGGAAATTCATCGGTTTCTGTGCAATTAAAATTAACTATACCATCAATGCCGATCTATATGTACTTAGTATTTTCGAAGCGTTTCACGGGAAAGGCATCGGGAAGCTGATGATGGATTTCATCGAGAGATATTGCCGAAACCTGAAGATACCTTATATGACGGTCAAGACGCTGAGTGATGCGCATCCTGACGAGAACTATCGAAGAACGCGTAAATTCTATGAGAGCTGCGGATTCCGGGCATTTGAGGAATTTCCGGAATTGTGGGGAGCTGATAATCCGTGCCTGTATATGATTAAAGAAGTCCGGAGCGGGAGGAGAACGCAGTTTGAGAGAGGTTGTCATGGCATTGGAACTTAGAAAAGCGTATTGGGATGATCCGGAATCGCGGAGTGCGTTTAAAAATTTTATGCGGAATATTCACGGTCTGGATTTTACCGACTGGGAGGCTGCGGGTTACTGGGATGACGATTACATGCCCTTTTCATATTTTGAGGGGGACCGGATTATCGCCAGCGTGTGCCTGTATTTCCTGGATGTTGTGATTGACGGGCAACAGATGCGGACCGTTCAGATTTCCGGTGTCGGAACGCTTCCGGAATGGCGCTGCCGCGGACTGAACCGGCGTTTGACCGAAGCCGCGCTGGAATGGGCGGAGGGAAAACACACCGGAATTTTCCTGTTTTCAGATACCGAAGCTATCCCGTTTTATAGTAAATGCGGATTTACGCCAATCGATGAATATGTTGAAATGTGTGATGCGCCAGCCTGTGCCGGCTGTCAGAGCGCTGTGAAACTCGATCCTGCAAAACCCGCAGACCGTGACAGGATATTCGCCCTTGCCAGCCGCCGCACTGCCGTATCGGACCGGTTTGGTGTGCTGAATCCGAAACTCCTGATGTTTCATGCGCTGTATATGTTGCCGAACGATATCTATGCGATTCCGGATCTTGGCTGCATCGTTTTTTACCGGCGGACGGCGGACCGGTTGATGATCTTCGATATCATCGGTGAACGCATGCCGCTTCTGAAGGATTTATATCCCTGTATTTCCCATCAGAACGACAGGTATCTGGAATTTCACTTCCATACGGATAAACTCGGATTGACAAACACCTCGTTTGAAATGCTTGCCGGAAACAACCCATTTGTCAGGGGAGTTTTTTCCAATTCCCGACCGGTGTTTCCGTTTACGTTCAGGGCTTAGTGGATCTGGCAAAAGACAGCAGAACGATCATGATTGCATTAATCTTCTGTTTTTATGGGTCACCGGTATTCGTGATTTGCTGTGAGTTGTAATCAGCTGATCGCTGTGAATGGACTGTCGGTGGGATTTCGATGTTGCTTATGCTAGAATCAGCCGACATCAGATTTACCGTTTACGAAAGGAGATCGTCATGACATCACAATCCAAGCTGGCCTTGGGATCGGTTCTGGCGGTAATGGGCGCTTTGGGAATGGTGTTGTCTCTGGTGCTTGGCTGGTCGGAAGCGCCCCGGCCGTGGAGTTTTATCGTGGGATTTTTTGTCGGGCTTTTTATGGGTCTTGGTGTAACACTTTCCATTGCCGGCTTGATCGAACGCAGGTCAGATCAATGATCCGTATTGGCCGCAGCTTGAGATTAATGACGATGGCAAGGCCATGCCGTTTAACCGCTTTTGCCATGATAGTGACGGGTTTGCTCATTGGTTTTTCAGCCGTGGTTGGCGATTCGCCGTCACCCTCACCCCAGACCGTTCAGAGTGCGCCGACACCGACCATACTGGTTCCCATGGAATGGCTGACGGTAAAAACCACCATCGCTGAAGCAGAACAAAAAAACATGGTGGCCGACAACCACCTGGGATCCCAGCCAGTGCCGTTCGGATTCATGAATGACGAGTGGCAGAAATTCAAGGATACGATACAGAAGGGCGATGAGCTCTGGGAATTCGATTCACCCGAAGAATACTGGATGGGATTGTCGGGCAGTGCCGGCCTGTGCATCGTGCGTAAAGGAACGGTCATCGATGTCATCTTCACGAAAATGAACTGATGCATTTCGGTTGAATCGGTGCGTCTGAAACAGCACGTGCATGGTCGGCCTGGGCTGGCCGCGCCGGCGCGTACCATTTACTGTCATCCCCGCGCAAGGACCTGCCCCTTTAGTGTAATCCCCGCGCCTGCGCGTACCACTTACTGTCATCCCCGCGCGAGTGCCTGCCCACTTACTGTCACTCCCCCGCAGGCGACATCCCTTCTTGTCATCCCCGCGCAGGC
>JAFGJC010000372.1 GCA_016929305.1 candidate division CSSED10-310 bacterium
AGGAAGTTTCAGTCCAGGGCTTTGCGATATCTTCGGACAGGAGATCAATGCCAAGCACGTGGACGTCCAAAAATCTGGCGACATCTTCTGCAAGCTTAATGTTTAGAGGATGAATTTTATCCGTAACGTTGACCGAAACACCGCCAGCAGAAAGGTTTGCCACGCGGCGTAAAGTGATGATTTCGTTTTCGGCAGGAATGTCACTTAATGATAGACCTTTTTCTCTGATAAAAGATACCAGATCGTCATCGATTTTGATCTTTCCAAGAGCTGAACGTGGAGTATCTGCTCTGACGCTTCTATTGTTTTCGCGGTGGATGAGTTCTTCTATGCTGAGTTCTCCGTTGCCCACGACATATGCGGGTATCCGTTGCAATGCAGCGACGAACTTTCCACTGATCGTCAGCAAGCGATGATCTGTTCCAACGACATACTTTTCCACGATGATCGGATCATATCGGTTCTCACCGGCGTCTCGCGCGATTTCGAATCCAATTCTGACATCCTCAATACATGTGAGATTTGTGCTTACACCTTGACCTTTATGTCCGGATACGGGTTTGGTGACAACAGGATACCCTATCTGATCCGCAGCATTTTCGGCTTCTCTAAGGGAATAGCAGAGCATGCCTTTGGGTACCGGAAAACCCAGATCATCCAGGAAGTTTTTGGCCAGGTCTTTAAATGAGGTCAGCTCCGTATCCTTAATACTATCCCGGTGCAATACGGTTGACCTGCCGCGCAATTGTTTGCGTCCCTGACCCCACTGAAATACATCCTCACTCTTTATATAAAACATGGGAATACCATTTTTGTATCCAGCTTCTATAATAGAATAGATGGTTGGTCCACCGAAGCTGCTCTTCGAAAACAAGTGCTCCAGTTCGGTTAATCTGACCTTGAATGGGAATTCACGTCCTTCAACAATATCGTTTATCCAGTCACAGACGAAGTCCACCGTACGGTCTCCTGTGACAGGATCAATATACTGAAAAGCAACAACTTCATATCCATTTTCTGGTTGTGAGGTCCATTTGTTTGCAAATAGATTCATATTAAGTTGCTGCACCTGGACGGCTGTTCTGGCGAAAAGCTCACCAATGGTTTTTGGTACAGAGCTGTCCTTGAATTCCGGGATCTTTTGAGAAATGGTATGCCACAGTGTCTCAAGGTTCATATTTGTTTCAAATTCAATGTGCAGAGTAATAGCCTGTTGATCGAGATAGGTGTTGGGACCCAGATAGAGTTTTTTATTCGTGATGATTAACGCTTTCTTCACTTTTATCTTTACCTCCAGTCTTACGAACTTAAGTTAACGGACTTGTTGCAGACATTCAATATTCGTCATGCAGTTATTACAAATTGAGAGGATTCGATGTCGAATCCGTTTCCAGCTCTAAGCAAATGAACTCTAATATCAGAAACCGCGAAAGACTGTCTGGAGTCTGGTTCCGTATTAAAGTAGGTGATATTACGTCCATCGAGAATCACTACCGTTCCATTTCCGAGAGCTTTGATTACATTGTTGCGTGTTATGACGACGCCGGTGTCTTCATCCAGACCCAGGCCTAAAGCAGCTTTAGTTTGTGAAACAGCTTGAAATAGTCTGCTGAAACGATTTCTTTGAGAAAGATGTGTCTCAACAATCATTTGTTTTAAAATTCCGAAACCAGGCTGAACAACCAACTCCGTGAGATTGATCATACCTTTTGGTCTGCCTCGCATAATGGTCGGATCGCCCAATGCCATGGCTCCTGCGCTCGAACCGCAAATGATCAGACCATTTTTGGCAAGCTGAAACAGGGTGTTCAGGAATCGTGTTCCAGATAATGTATTTACCAGGCGCAGCTGATCTCCACCGGTAAACACAACGGCGGTTGCCTGTTTGAGTTTTTCATTATTTGGAATCGATTCTGCTTCTTCCGGTGAGCGGATATTTAAAATATCGATAGATTTTGGAGAAAACCGGATGAAGGCTTTTCGGTATTTTTCGGCGAGTTTTTCCGGGATGGTGCTGGCAGAGGGTACGATAACAATCCTAGCTCCATCTGTTCCTCCCGCCTCATTCACAATCTGTTCCACGATATTGGAATTGAGACGATCGTTAAAGGAACCGCCCAGAAGTACAAAACGAGTGCTCGATGGACTATTCATCCTCCTCCCGATATGCCTCCGGTAATTCAATTTGCGACATTGGTTCGCATTTCTCTTTGTAACTGTAAAGATAATCGATGGCTTTTCTGACTCTTCCGGTCATGAAGCAAATTAGATTGCCACGTTCTGCCATGGTTAGAGCTTTATCAATGGCTTCCGTCTCATCTGATATTTTATAAATATTTTTAGGGTCCTTGTTTTTTTGCAGAAGACCTTTTTCAAGGATGTCAATTAATTCCCCGGGGTTTCGTCCGCGAAGGTCTTTATCTTCATAAAGAATGATGTTTTCAAAATGATCGGCAACAATCTTTGCGATTTCGAAAATGTCTGAATCCCGTCTGTCTCCCACAGCATCAATGACAAGAATCCTTCGCCGGTCACCCAGCCTGAGGATAAGTTCTATGAAATTCTTGTATGCGCTTGGATTATGTGCGTAATCGATCATTACATCAAAACCCTTTATGGGGATTATATTTGTGCGACCGGGCATTTGGGAGGGAGAAGGGAAGAAGGATGTCAAACCGAGTCGGATTTCTTCTATTTTTACATCGACAGCATAAGTCGCTGCAGTCGCAGCAAGAGCGTTCTGAATATTAAAAACAGCTCTTCCTTCCATCGTAAAGGGCATTTCCAAAGTGCGAGCAACAGGTATGATCATCTCCTTGTCAAGAATGGTAATATATCCTTGATCATAGACAACGGCAGGATTTCCGCTGTCAACATGCGCTCGAATAACAGGGTTCAATGGTCGGAGAGAAAAGAAAATAATCCGTTCACGGCAGTGTTCAGCCATTTCGATGCAATGGGGATCGTCAGCATTGAGTACGGTAGTTCCACCACGCCGGACGGCTTCGGCAACGACAGCTTTAACTTTTGCCAGTTGTTCTACGGTATGAATACTTTTCAATCCCAGATGGTCCGGCTGCACGTTTAATACTACACCAACATCGGCAACCGTATATCCAAGTCCCTCCCGTAAAATACCTCCCCTGGCGGTTTCAAAAACAGCACAATCCACCAAGGGATCCTGAAGAACAACTTTGGCTGAATACGGTCCACTCATGTCTCCTTCAGCAATCAGCCTGTCTCTTAAGTAGATGCCGTCCGTTGTCGTCATTCCCACACTGTAACCGGCATTTTTCATAATATGACTGATGAGACGCACGGTTGTTGTTTTTCCATTAGTTCCTGTTACGGAGGTTATCAGGATGTCATGTTTAGAACCTTTTGGGAAAAGCATATCGATAATGGGTTGAGCGACGTTTCTTGGGTGTCCTTCAGCGGGTGATAGATGCATTCGCAATCCCGGTGCGGCATTCACTTCGATTACGGCTCCGCCTGTTTTCATGATTGGCTGGCGAAGAGATGGCGCAATGACATCAATACCCGCGATGTCAAGTCCCACGATGCGAGCAATACGCTCCGCCATAAATTTATTGGCGGAATGAACTCTGTCGGTGACATCAACAGCTGATCCTCCCGTTGACAAATTTGCTGTAAGTTCCAAGAAAAAAATCTCTTCATCTTTTAAAACGGTATCGAGAGAATATCCCGCTTGTGCCAGGAGATGTTCTGTTACAGAAGATATCTGCAAACGTGTCATGACATTTTCATGCCCGTAACCTCGGCGTGGATTGCGATTTTCAATCTCAATGAGTTCTGCGATGGTATGTTTGCCGTCTCCGATGACTGAAGCGGGAACACGTCTGGCTGCCGCTACAAATTTTCCGTCAATAACCAGTATTCTGTAATCGTTGCCAGTGATGTATTTCTCGACGATTACGCGATCCGTATGCTGTTTCGATCGTTCAAATGCATTCCGGAGCGCTTCATTATTTTGGATATTTGTTGAAACACCCTTGCCGTGATGACCGTCATAGGGTTTTACCACGACAGGATATCCCAGCCAATTGGCGTCATCGATGGCGCTTTCCAGAAAACGAACGATGGTACCTTTGGGAACGGGAATTCCGGCATCTTCCAGCATCCGTTTTGTGAGACGTTTGTTCCCGGCGGTTTCGACTCCAATCATACTCGTGTTCGATGTAATGGAAGCCTGAATTCGTTTCTGATACTTTCCTTCGCCCAGTTGAACAAGATTGTAATCATCGAGCCGTATCACTGTAATACCGCGTCTCTCAGCTTCATCAACAATAGCCGCTGTCGATGGACCCAGATGATAATCGTCTCTGATATTTTTCAACTCCTTGATAGTCGTCTCTAAATCATAACTTTTACCTTCAAGAAGGTTGTTAACGATATTTGTTGCTTCTTTTCCTGCGAAGATACCGGCTTTTGCCACCCAGTAACTGAATATCACTTCAAACACACCCGGTTGATCAGTATCCAGCGTTTTGCCGAATCCAACATCCATGTAAGCGATATATTGAAGTTCGATGGCAAGATGTTCAATGACGTGACCCAGAAGTGTGCCTTCTCGGAGTCTTTGTATGAACCCTCCGCGCACGCCAAGCGAGCAACGGTGATCTTCAAGGCTTGGCAGAAGGGTTAGAAGACGATCAACAAAATCTCCAAGTTCGGATGTTTTCGTTTCTTTGTATATCCCCAGATCAATGGTCATTACAATTACAGGACGATAACTATAATAGTTAGCTCCACGAAGCGCCTTTTCATTCAATACATTGATCATGTGTCACCTCTTTTTGTTTTGTTGTGCCTTAAAGCTGCCATCAACCATTTCAAAAGAAGATCCCTAACTGTAAGATTTATATCATCAAAAATCAATGGCTTGCCGCTATTGCGAATTCATGATTTGGCATCCAAACCGGTAATATACGTCACCAGCAGGGCGGATATAGCAAATCCTCGGGTTGTTGGCAACAAAATATGTGAGACTTGCGAATTAAAGCTGTTTTGCGTCATATTAAAGAATAAAGGAGTTGGCTATGAATGCAGAAGAATTTAAATTCGTTATCGATTTGGTGGAAAAGTTGATTAAAGAGGAAATCAGAGGTCAGCGGTTTTTTTCTGATGCAAGTAAATATGTAAGAAACCCTGAGGCAAAAGCATTATTTAACCAACTTTCCATTGACGAGAATATGCATATTGAAATCCTGGAAATGGAAAAGAAAAAACTGGAAGATAATATGGCAAAGGTATCCGATCAAAAACTATCACTTAAACAGACCGCGGGAACAAAAACGGTTGAATATAACGGGGAACCGATGCGGGTATACGACATCAGTCCTTTGAATGCAGACGAAAAGCTAATTCAGATCGAGATGCCAGACTTGAATCTTTTTAAGGCGGAGGAATTTAAAGAACTTTTGGAAAATTGCTCAATCAAGGCGATCTACAAGTTAGCTATGCGAGTTGAGTATGATAACTTTAAATACCTTGTTGAATTATCGAAAACCATTCCGGGACATCTTGCCAAACGAAAAATTCTTGATATTGCAGAGAACGAGCGGGATCATTTTCTTGAACTTCAGCGGCGATTTAATCGCCATCGATAAACGAAGATGACATCTTGATCAAACGGTGCCGCCAACTTAAGATTATTTAAAGCTGAATTTAAACGTCAAACCCAATACGTGTACATCTGTCCACACATCATTTTTTTCGGTGGATTCCAAAAGGTAGTAGAGATCACCTTGAACCGCTTTGGATAATTGAATTTTTGCGCCGGCATATATCCTGTTTTTATTAAAACTGTCAGCATCAAAGTCATAGTAGAACTCATTGGCGATATAAGGTTCAATTCGATTTTTTTCTATTAATCTCACACAGGATAACGTAATTTTATTTCGATAGCGCCATGCCTCGTCTTTATCCTTTCGCACCCGGTATTCGAAGCGGTTCCGATCTGACACACCGAAGGATTTGGATTTGAATTTCAGCGTTCCGTCAATCATGGGTCGATTTTCTTCCGCCCATGATTCACCTGAAAGAGTATAGATATGGCGGTAGTTTAGACCGAGATCGAAAAATTTCATTATTGCCCATGTGGTTTGTATTTCAGTGTGCTGATAAGCGAGATCTGTCATGTCATCCCCAAATCGGAATTGCTCTTCCAATCCAACCTTCAATAAGTTGCAGAGTTTTCCTTCAATCCGATAGGTATTCCAGAACTGCCAGTCTGCATCGCTATCGGCATAAACGCCGGCACCCACAAGTATACCTGATACGATAAACGCAACAACGAAGAGCTTTTTCATAGAAGTTTTCCTTTTAAGGTGGTTATTCGATATATCCCAAACTTTGCAGTTTGGCCCGCAAGGCTTCATGACCTTCATGTGCCTCAAAAAGCGTGAATTTGGTCAATTGAATCGGTAATTTTGACCCATGAACCCATCGCTGAGTTTCACCTCGAGTTTTGTCGTAGATCATTCGCAATTCAAGTCCGGCAAGATCAAGCATGATTTCATATCTGTCACCTCTGTAGGAAACTGTTTTTACGGTTGCTATCAGATTTTTTTCCGAGTCCTTTGAAATACGAATATTTTCCGGACGGATAAGAATAACGACATCGCCGGTTTTATTTGTTGCACTTGCTCCAGGAATCGGGAGTAGTTCTTTACCGATGCGGATGGTTTGTCCGTCAGAACAACCCTCCAGAACATTGATGTTGCCGATAAAACTTGCCACGAATTTACTCGCCGGCTGATCGTAAATATCCTCAGCAGAACCGATCTGTTCGACCCGTCCGTGGTTGATGACGACAATTTCATCCGCCAGCTCAAAAGCTTCTTCCTGGTCGTGAGTGACGAAAACACTTGTTGTTTTGACTTCATTATGAAGTTTACGTAGCTGAACCGAGAGATTCCGGCGGACTTTCGCATCTAATGCGCCAAACGGTTCATCCAGTAAAAGGAAATTTGGGCGAGGTGCCAGTGCGCGAGCGAGAGCTACACGCTGGCGCTGCCCGCCTGAAAGTTGTGAAGGGTAACGATGGTCGTAACCTTTCAATTGCACGAGTTCCAGCAACTCATTCACACGCGATTTAATTTGATCAGGTGGGAATTTATTAACTTCAAGTCCCAAAGCGATGTTTTTCCAGACGGTCATGTGTTTGAAGAGCGCATAATGCTGGAATACAAAACCCACACCCCGTTCCTTGGCTGGTCTTGTCGTCATTGATTTTCCTTCAAGTACGACTTCTCCGGTGTCAGGTTTTTCCAATCCCGCGATGATTCTGAGGACGGTGCTTTTACCGGAACCGCTGGGACCCAGAAGCGCTACCAGGTGACCTTGAGCAACATGAAAGCTGACATTGTCGACAGCGGTAAAGATACCACCTTTTCCATTTCCTGTTTTGAACTCTTTACTCACATTTTTTACGATTATTCCCATATGAATTACCTCAAAAACAATGCAACGCATTCATCGAAGCATCTCGTCGCGCTTTTTTCGGTGCTTCAGATACTCCATAACCAGCAACATTCCAAAGGAAACCGCTGCCAGAACAAGAGATGCTGAAAACGCTCCCTGATAATGAAAATCGGTAAATTCCTGGTGTATGTGCAATGTGGCAGTCTGGGTCCTGTGAATGATATTTCCACTCACGACAAGAACAGCTCCAAATTCACCCAAAGCTCTTGCTGTTGTTAGCGTAACACCATAAGACAGTCCCCAGCGGATCGTTGGAAGAGTGATTCGCGTGAAGGTCTGCCATCCGCTTGCTCCCAGCGTTCGAGCAGCTTCTTCCTGGTCAAGACCTGCTTCTCTTAGTACCGGTATAACCTGTTTGGCGAC
>JAFGJC010000373.1 GCA_016929305.1 candidate division CSSED10-310 bacterium
AAGTACAAACCTGCGTAAATGATTGTTATTATTGTAAAAGATTTAATATCATTCATAGAGTTTCAGTTAATATTTCCCTTTTTCATAGATAGATCATATATGCTTGCTGGCAGAATATCGCAATGACAAGATCAGTCTTTTCAAACTGAGTTGCAACTCGTCCATTAATGTATAAATCAGAGGGATAATTAGCAAGGTCAGCAACGTTGAAACAACCAGACCTCCCATAACAGTGATTGCCAGAGGAGCATAGAACTGACCGGAAGAGGATGTTCGTGACAGAGCCATTGGCGACAAACCCAGCAACGTTGTCATAGCTGTCATGATAATAGGTCTGAAACGATCCCGCCCCGCCTGAATAATGGCATCTTCGCGATTCAATCCGGAATTTCGTAATTGATTGATATGATCGACAAGGACGATTGCGTTATTGACCACGATGCCAATTAAAATAATCAAGCCGATATTTGCCATGATATCCTGCATTGTTCCGGTAAGATACAATGTCCAATAGACGCCAACGAGCGCAAAGGGTAAGCTGATAATGATTGTGAATGGATGAATCAGGGATTCGAATAAAGCTCCAAGAAGCAGGACAACTAAAATAATAGCCAGAAGAAATGTTTGCCCGAATTCTTCCATTCCCTCATCATGCATTCTAAAAGATCTGCCAAGCTTCCAGCCATATCCGGAAGGGAAGTTATAGGCGTTCAATTTGTCGGAAATAGTTTTGCGAAGTGATGCCATGTCTTTGTTTTCGACTTCGATTTGTATACCCTGCTGTATTTTTCCGTCAACGCGTGTAATCGTTCCTTTTCCGGGAACGATATTGAAATCAACGAGTGTTGACAGGGGTATGCCCAATCCTTTCGAATTATATATCAAAAGATTCTTTAACTGTGTCAGCGATTCTCTGTCTTTTTCCTCGAATTGAAGAGTGACTTCGATCTCTCGATCTCGATACTGAAATTTAGGGAGTCGCTGTCCCATGATACCGGTACTGACGGTCTGGGCGATTGTTAGGGGTGAAATGTTATTTCGCCATGCCAATTCTCGATTTACATGCATATGTATTTCACTCATAGGTTCTGAGTCCGATGTATGTACTTCCACGACACCAGGTATGGTTTCACACAGGTTTTTTATGTCTTCAGCAAGCCTGGACAGGCCAGCATTTGTGTTGCCTTCCAATGTGATATCAACCTGCTGAGCCGATGAAGACTCATTACCACGCCAGCCAAACCACCACGTTACACCTGCCATTTTGGGGATACGATCGCGCAGGATGTTTTTGACTTCCGTTTCAGATGGAAGGTTATTACCGGATGTTTCCAAAAATATTCTGAAATGGCCTTCGTTTTCATGCACGCTGCTCGAGTAACTTTTAATTCCCAGCTCAGTTTTAGCAGTTTCTATTATTGACTCAAATTTCTGAAGGATTTTATCACTATCTGCCAGTGAGTAATTTTGTGGCATGAAGATACGAATGAAAAGCTGTCTCTCTGGACCTCCTGATTGCAGATTTTTCTCCACTCTATTCATCGGGAATGTGATCGATGCAATAACCAGAAAAACAATGAACATACTCTTTAAACGGTTTTGCAGAATCCAGCTCAACGATGTAATGTAGACAGAATGTCTCTGTGGAGTCGATTGCGAAATTCGAGGTAATTTTACTTTTATAAATCGTGTTGCGGCGAGTGGTACTAGAGATAACGCAATAATGAGTGATGCCATCAGAGAGAGTGTAATCGGCATTCCTATCTGCCGCATCCAGATACCCATTTCACCGGATGCAAAAACAAGTGGCAGGAAGACAATAATCGTGGTCAGAGTTGAAGCGGTAATTGCCATTCCAACGGCACCTGCGCCTTTTATTGATGCTTCCGCAGGGGAGGTACCGTTTGATCTGAGTCTGACGATATTCTCGGTAACAACGATAGAATTGTCGACAAGCATACCAATGGCAAGCATAAGACCCATGAGTGTACCTATATTTAAACTGTAGTCCATGAAATATAGTCCGATCAAAGCGGCTAAAATTGAAGCGGGGACTGCGGTAAGAATTATTAAGGTTGCTGATAATCGTCTTAAAAACAGAAAAAGAATGATCGCTGCAAACAATCCACCCCATAATCCTGCACTGCGGAGGCTGCGCAAGGCGTTTTTTATCCATGTGGCTTGGTTGAAAAAATCTGTAAAAATGATTCCTTCCAGATCAGTGTCTTCTTTAAAATTTGAGATCACATCCTGAACAGCATCATCAACATCAACGGTATTTGCCATGGCATTTTTTTGTATTGAAAGTGTAATGCCCTCCTTTCCGTTAATCCGGTAGATTCGTTTTTGCTCCGGGATTCTGGTTTCAATAGTTGCGATATCTGATAATTTCAATCGACCGGCTTTTATCGGCAAGGCTGCATAATCTTCCGTAGATTCCAATTTGTATTGTGTTCGAATAATATATTTTTGACCATCTGCATTAACATCTCCAATGGCGGGATTCCGATGCGATAATATGAGATTTCTGTAAACTTCGGCTATGTCAACACTGTGTGCACGCACTCTGTCCATTTTAAGGTCAATGAACAGCTTTTCAGGTTCGAATCCATGTGTTTCAACTTGAGCAACACCAGCAATTCTTTCAAATGCCGGTCTGATACGTGTTTCCAATAGATAAAAGATATCATCGTAGTGTTTGGTGGAATATATACCAAGCCATATGATTGGCCAATCACTGCTTTTATTATGATATACGCCGACATGATCGACATTTCTCGGGAATTCGATCCGGGCTCGGTCAATCGCGTCGCGAACTTCCAGATTTGCAACATCCATATTTATACTTCGATTAAATTCTACTGATGCGGAGCATCCTTCTGAAGAGGATGTGATTTCCAGTCGTTTTAATCCGCGAACACGTTTCAGGTAATCTTCGAGCGGTGCGCCGATAAGCTGGTCCGTTTCTTCCGGTGTTGAGTTTGGATAAGATATCCAGCACCAAAGAAACGGATTACTGAAATCCGGCGCAAATTCCAAAGGTAATCGATAGCTGACGAGAATGCCGATAATCGTGACACTGACAAAAATCATAAAAACGGTAACGGGGCGTTTATGAGACCAGCGGGGGAGAGGATGAAATGCACGATTATCCATAACTTACGTTTTCCTGACTGTAAACGAATATAAAACCGGAATGATGATCAGGGTTAAAAACGTGGAAGTTATCAATCCGAAAATTATTGTAACAGACAGAGGAATTCTGATTTCTGATCCTGGTCCGGTATCCAGAGCCATCGGAAGCAAACCTAAAATCGTTGTCAGGGCAGTCATAAGTATCGGTCGAAATCTTATAGATCCTGCAGTTATCAGAGCCACATCCGAAGAATAGCCTTGTGATCGAAGTTGATTTACTGCATCGATCAAGACTATTGCATTATTTACAACGATGCCAGCCAGAACGATCATTCCAATGAAAACGATGACAGACAATGGAATATTGAGGAGCCAAAGTCCTATCATCACACCAAAGACAGCCAACGGAATAGAAAATAAAATGATGAAGGGATGGAGTAGTGATTCGAATTGTGATGCCATCACGAGATAAACCAGAAAAACAGCTAGAATTAGAGCAAATTTCAAGCTATTTATGGATTCTGTCATTTCGATGCTTTGCCCGACAACAACCGCGGAGACGCCTTCGGAAAATTTTATATTCTTGAGCATTGTATCTATTTTTTGTATGGCATGTTTTAAATCAAGGAATCTTACATCCGCACGAACCAAAGCCACCCGTCTTTGATCAATCCGGCGTATCTCGCTCGGACCAATCGTCTCACGTATTTCTGCCACTGAATTTAATGTTACAGGTGAGGGTGAGCCAGGATTGATAACGAGATACTTCAACGTTTCGGTATCCAGATGTTTACCTCGCTCTCCTCTCACCCGGATATCGATCTCATCACCAGATTCACCATATTCAGTGGGAACGAATCCTTCAACCGTGAATTTGAGGACATCTGCCACGTCATTGGGTGTCAGTCCAAGACGTGCGAGTTTTAAACGATCAAACCTTATTTGTATTTCCGGATAACCAGGTTCGAGGGTCGAATAGACATCAGTAAACTCAGGAACATGGTCCATATGTTCGACCAGTCGATTTGAATCTGCGAGTAAACTAGAGAGATCGTTACCTCTCAATTCTATTTCCAGGGGAGTTTTCAAGGAGAATAAGGTTGGTTTTCGAAACGTGTAACTTTCGATTCCCGGCAAAGTGTTAATCTCATCCCGAATATTTTCAGAAACACTTTCTTCTGCTTGTTTTGAGGATGCGTTTGATTTAAGCACGATATGAACGGTGGCAAGATTTTCCTGCTTCAAACCTGCCGTCATGAGATCTCCGGAAGTTGAACCTATGATGGCTGACACATGCTCAATTTCAGGAAACTTCATGATCAGCGATTCCACCTGATGCATCATTTTTTCTGTTTCGGATAGCGGTGTTCCAACCGGCATCTCAACATCAATGAACATTTCACCCTGGGAAAACGTGGGTATAAGATTCATTCCAAGCTGCGGAAAGATAACCGTGAATGTGATCACAATGATAATCAGTGTTAGCGTGAGAAGCGGTACAGGATTTTTTATTGTTGATCGTAAAAATTTCACGTAGGTGGTTTTAGATTTTTCGAAAACAATATCAAAGAGGTTAAGAATGGGTGATGCGACAAACTTGGTAAAGCGCCATATTTGATGTATAGATCCCCAGAAAATCAGAATGAAAAAGAACATGCAGTTAAGGATCAAGAAACCCAGGATATGAAGGAATACGTTGACAATATAGAAGAATAATCGTAGTGGAAAATTGATGGTATAAAAGAACCATCGTAATACTGGATTTCGAATGGCCGAGGTCTTCCAATAATCATGAAAATTTTTTTTCAACCAGATACCAGCATCCGAAAAGGATGCAACGATTACCTTTACGGCTGAAGTACAAATTCGCAGGATCCAAAAAGAATCTGAATTTCTGAGGAATTCACGATAGTTTGTTATTTTTTTTGATAGCCAAAGCGGCATGATCCCTTCTGCTTTTCGGTTGATATCAAAAGAAGATGCCATGGGTATTAAGCTGAGTGCTGCGATTAGCGATGCAAGCAAGCTGAAAGCAACCGTCCACGCTAAATCTTGAAAGATCTGACCAGCAATTCCACTGACAAAAACAATCGGGAAAAAAACCGCAACTGTCGTTAAAGTGGCAGCCGTAACAGCAGTTGCGACTTCAGAAGCGCCATCTGCAGCGATATCCATTGATGAAGCATCAGGTTCGATTTCTTTTTTTCGGAAGATGTTTTCGAGGACGACGATGGCGTTATCGACGAGCATACCTATTCCAAGTGCCAGGCCGCCGAGACTCATTAAATTCAAACTTATTTTTTTAAAATACATCAACATGAATGTTGCAATAATTGATATGGGGATGACAGCAGCAACCGTAAATGTATGTGGGATATTCCGCAAAAAAAGATACAGCACGAAAATAGCCAGAATGCAGCCAATTAAAGCTGCCTGCTGAACTTCATTGATCGCCGCTTTAATGAATCGGGACTGGTCGGAAATTATTCGCAACTCAGCGTTATCCGGAAGCAGTGATTCCAGTGTTTCTCTGCGGCCGGAAACCAGAGGGGATTTGCCTTCTATCAGGGCACGTGAAAGATCAGCAACGGTGATAATATTGGCATCACCCTCTTTAAAAATATCTATTTCAACGCTTTCTTTACCCGAAAGGTGAGTAATCGTCGTCTTGTCAATAAGCGTTCGATGTATGGATGCTATATCTTTTAATCTGACTTCAATGTTAGCGTCGGATCGAATAATGATGTTTCCGATATCATCCTCCGATACGAATTCATTCATTGTTCGCACAAGATAATGCGCATCCGCTTCTTCAAGAATCCCCCCAGGCATATTGATATTTTCTTCACGTAACCGCTGTGCAACGATTTGGAAAGAAATACCTTTTGCCGCGATCTCATTTGGATTGAGATCAATCCGGATTTCTTCTTCCTCTCCACCTAGAATATGAGCGGATGCAACACCTTCAAGAGATTCCAAACGAGGCTTGATTTCTTTGTCCGCGACATTTCGCAATTGAACAAGATCTTCACCTGTCAATGCGATTTTCATTACCGCTTCAGATTCAGGATTATATCGCAGAATGGATGGCTTCTCTGATTCGTCCGGCAACTCGAGCGCGTCCAGTTTTTCTCTGACATCCAAAACAGTTTTATCCAGATCTGTATTCCATTGAAATTCAATAACGACATCAGATAAACCTGCCATAGATGTTGAGGTGATCATCTGCAGATTTTCAACCACGGAGAGAGTTTCTTCAATGGGTCGCGAAATAAGGTTTTCAACTTCTTCAGGAGATGCACCGGGTATTTCTGTCCGGATCGTAAGCGTCGGATAGGTTAAGTCAGGCAGGAGTTTTATTTCCAATCTGTTCAGCGAAAACCAACCAAAAACGACGATAGCACTGGTAGCCATCAATATGGTGATTCGCCGTCTGACCGAAAATCGAGGTAGGCTCATCTTAAACTTGAGGATCCTTGGAAAGTGGTGTTTCAAGAGGGATCGTATCCGCAGAACTACTACTATCTTCAGCTGAAAATTCGGATACCGTCATACCAGATTCCAGTCCGTGTTGCCCAACGACGATTACTCTATCGCTTTCCGCTAATCCATCAATGACTTCATAGTATTCCGAATCCTCAATACCAACAGACAATTTCTTTTTGATCGTCTCCATTTCTTCACTGATGACGAATACAGAGACAGTTCCATTGGATCGCAAAATTGCCTTTTTAGGCACTAGAAGTGCATCGTTTTTGTTCTCAGTCCTGATTTTTACTCGCGTGAACATTCCGGGTTTCAAACGATTCATTGTGTCGCGAACGTCGAGAGTCACCTTTATGGTGCCGGTCGTCGGATCGACCGCAGGGTTGATGCGGGAAATTTTTGCTTGGATTTCATGGTCTGGAAAGGATTCAGGAATGACGGTTGCCGGCATTTCTACACTCAACCGATGCACATCTATTTCAGGTAAAAAGATATTAATATTCAGAGATTTCGGGTCATATATTCTAAAAAGTGGCGTCGAATTTTGAACGCGATCACCAATGGAAATTTCCCTTCGTGTTACAATGCCGTCAATGGGACTTGTTACTTCGGAATGGCTTAAGTCAAGAGAGGCAAGTTGAAAAGATACTTCCGCATTTTCCAAATTGTACTTAGCATCCAGATAACTTTCCTCACTAATCATATTTGCCTTGTATAATTCTTCAATACGTTGAAATTTCTGCTGGAGCTGTTGTTTGTTTACCAGAGTTTTTTGAACCCCGAGGCGCAGTTCATCATCGTCGAGTCTTGCAAGAATCTGTCCCTTTTTTACTCTATCGCCTTCCTCAACGAAAATTGCCTCAATTTGACCTGAAAGCTTTGGATAGATGGTTATATCTATGGCCGCTTCGATGTTTGCCGTTGTTTCCAAATATGCTGAAATCGATCCTTTCGTAACAGCTTGAGTTGTCACGGGTATGCGTTCCGGGATTGATGTGACCGCTGCTTGTACGGGTTTTGCCGTATCTGGATTGCCGCATCCTGCAAGCAGAAATATTCCGGCCAGTAACGGCACTATCCATTTATTCCTTAGTTTCATGATCGTTATCTCCATGGTGTATTCCCCAGAACATATTCAAGCCTTGCGCGGTCATATGCGTACCGATACATCGCATAATTCAGATTAATTCGTGCAGAAATCACATCAGTTCGCGCATCAACAACATCTTTGTATTGATTAAGACCGAGTTCGTTTCGTTTTTGTTCAATCGCGAAGTTTTCTTCGGAAGCATCAAGTTGCAGTGTTTTTGCCTCCAGTGCAATTTCTGATTCATGCTGTCGCTCGAAAGCTTCCGAGATTTCAAGAATGATCTGATGTTTGAGATCAACCAGGAGAAGTTCATTCTTTCTGATTGCAAATTCTGATTCCATAACATCTGCCAATCTTGAAGATCCGTCCATAAGATTAAGCGAGAGGTAATTCCTCTGCATGTAGTCATTTGAATTGATGCGATCGCGATATGTTCCTGCTGACATCGTCGAGTTCCAAAATGGGGAGAAATGCACAGAAATTCCTGCGGTTACTCGATTATCGTCGTTATTAATATCAGACAGTGACTGACCTTGTTTTCCATATTCAGCGAAAAATTCAAAGGTGGGTTTCCTTGAGGATTCGAGGATTTTCAGTGAGGCATTCAACGCGTTGATCTCAGTTTGAATTTTTTGAATATCTTCTCGATTTTCAAGACCTTGTTGAATAAGCATTTCCAAACCGGCAGGTTTCTGTTCGGGAACAGAAATATTCTCTATAGATACTTCAAGATCCAGAGGTTCATGGATTAACAATAACAGACTGCGTAACGCGTCTTGATATGCATTTTCAGATTTGACCAGTTCCAAACGGGCATCAGCGAGATAAGCCTTTTCAAGCATAACATCATATCGAATACCCTGTCCTGCTGCCAAACGAGTTTCCGCTAATTTCAAAGATTCAACAGCTTTGGCGACCTGTTCGATTCGAACGGATTTTTCAGCACGTTGTTCCAGTGCAGTAACATAAGTTGCCACGACGTCCATCCATAAATTTCGTTCAAGAGTTTTATAATCTATGGAATTCGACATATAGGCAGCTCTTGCCTGATCGATTTCTCCGGACAATCGTCCGCCAGTGTATATAGGTGCCGTAAGTGATACGGCAAATTCATATCCTTCACCAGGAATAAATACCTGGCCGGTTTGGGGATCATAATAACTGAAATCTTCCACGTCAATGATCTTATTCTTTGACAGAGACATAGTGGTCGTTGGCCAGCGGTCCAGTCTTGCCTGCCTTATTCGTTCCTGATGGGAAGATAGAGTATTTTTCGAGTATTCTAAATCAGCAGAGGTTGCAAAAGCCCGTTCAATACACTCAGACAAACTCAACGTTAACGGTGTATTTTCGTTACCATCCGGCTTTGCCAGTGCCGCCATAATGGGTGAGACAATCAGGATGACACTGAGCCAGTAAATTTTCAGTTTTGTTGGAATTTTCAATACCGATCCTCCTGAAAAAACTGGTCTTGCGACACAATAAAAACAAATAAAAACGTTTCTATAGAATGCAGTATTCCTGCCATGACACCATGAAAATACACATTATATTATACGTAAGCTATACAAAAATGTTCATTAAAATTAGGTAATTGATAAATTTTTATACGGTTAACATACAAAACGGCCGAAAG